>PHAN01000001.1 GCA_002841695.1 Elusimicrobia bacterium HGW-Elusimicrobia-1
ATCATAGACATGAGCCGCTGTTCGAGTTGCTTATGTCTTACATCACGAATTTAGTGCCAAATCGTTTATAATCACCAAAAACAATAGAAATGATTATCTGGAAAAGTTAAAAAAATGCGTTCTTGATTGGAATCAATTTAAGCAATTATATGGCTCAAAATAATCTACAGAGGGGCGGGGTTGGGGTAATGGCATCCGATAGAAAATCTAAAATGAAAAAAGATACTGTCGAGACAATACTGCGCGAAATCAAAAGTGTAAAGACGGATGTTACATGCAATGGAGCAGTTCTGGAATACTGCTGTCGGACGGTCGATCGTCCGCGCCAATTTTAATAGTATCTCAGGATCCGTCGGATAATGCGTGGATTGAAACGCATATTCTTTATCGTCCAGCATTACGCCGCGCCCGGTCGCGCCCCGCGTGGATTGAAACGGCTTTTGATTCTACTATAGTTGTCAACGGCAGGGCGGTGTCAATTTTCGATTACACCGGGGGGCGAAATTCGGTTACATTTTACACCTAACAAACCCTCGCCCACGCCCTCCCCCCGCGCTTTTGGTTTCAGACTCACCATTTGACGGTTCTCGGCCAACTTGCTCACCCACTTTAAATCCTGCCTCTAAATCTCTCTCTTTTTCAACCGCCTCTTCCAGTGTGATGTCGGTTCTGTCGAGCGTGTCGCGTTTGTGTTCCAGACACCGGGCAAGGTCTTTCAACTCTTTTTTGTCGTCGGTGTAATTTTTACGGAGTCGCGGGCGCGGGTGATGTTGACGTATTGCGCGCGCATATCGTTCAGAGACGGGATTGATGTGTCGGCATCGACGATTACTTTGTCGTAGGTCTGCCCCTGGGCTTTGTAGGTGGTGAGAGCGTAGCCGTAGTCGATGTTTTTGTATTTTTTCGTGTCAATATCAAATACTCGGTCATCTTCGGTGCGGATGGTAAGGGTGTGCGGTTTTAAGGTGTGAAGTTTTTCTACCGTCGCGCGCTCGCCGTTTCTGACGTCGTAACTTTTGTATTCGTTTTTGGTGAACACGATTAACTCGCCTTCGGCGATATTCATTTTTAGGGGTTCGTCGATTCCTTCCCGGTTGGTTCGCGCGACGTCAAATGATTTTTCTTTTTCCCTCAGTCCCTTCGGGACAAGTTTCAGGTTACCGCCGGATTTCAAGGACGTTCTGATTAAAAGGTTCAGTTCATCTCTGCCCTGCTGTGTGCCTGTGATTATGAGAGTGTCTTTATCGTATTGTTCCGCGATTATCTTGCGGCGTTCGGCGGCGGAGGATTTACCGCCGATAAACTTGTTCGGCATCTCGATAATGTCGCCGCGCTTGTCGAGTATGTCTAATGATTTTTTCATCTTTCCTTTTCTGGCGTAATCGACCGCCTCGCACAAGTCGGGGTCACGCTGACGGAAGTTTTCGTTCATCTCAATCAAAAGGCCTTTGCGCTCTTTGATTTCGCATAGCCGCTCGAATACCCGACCGGCGGCGATTGACTCCAACTGGTTGCGGTCGCCCACTAAAATTATTTTGTCGTCGTTTTCTTTCGCCGTTCGGAATAGTTTCGCGGCATTGCGGCTGTCGAGCATTGACGCTTCGTCAAAAATTATTACACGCTGTCCCGACGACTCGCGGGAACTTGTCCCGAGTGAAACGAGGGGAGAGCGCGGGTTCCTGCTGAAAAAAGATTTGAGCGTGAACGACGGTAAACCCGTTTCTTGTTTTAGTTTCTGAGCGGCGACGCCCTGCATACAAAGTCCGATAACTTCAAAGCCCTCGCTTTTGTAAATGTCGGCGACGGCTTTTAGCGTCGTGGTCTTGCCGGCGCCCGCGTCGCCCTGGACGACGACTAACCGCTCTCGGCTTGATAAAATCTTCGCCGCCGACTCTTTCTGTATCGCCGAAAGTTTGCGCAGTCCGCCTACTGCCTTGCCTATGGTAGTCTGCCCATCGCCAAGGTGCGGCTGTCTTTTCTCCCAATCAATGATTTTTTCCCTTGGCGCGGAAATGACTGCCTCGCTTTCATCGTCTGCAAATGAAACATACTCCCGCTCACTGCGCGCCATCTCCCACGAAGTGTAACAATCGCCGACCCTCACCAAATTGCCTGACTTGACCTGCTCTTCGAGTTCCGCTTCAAGTTCCGCGTAGTTGACGGCATTCCATTTTTCGCTTCGCATTTTTTCGTAAAGATATTCGGTAATCAGCGCCATCTTACTCGCCGTCGCTTCGTTTTGCGTCGCGCGTCTTACGGCCAACTGCCAACGCTGGGCGTCCGTGAGATTCGCGCGGTCGAGCGTGCGCTCCTGCTCCGCCTCGATGCTGTGAACCGCTTCCTCGCTCCACTTCTTTCTCAACGCGACGCCCTCCCGCCGATTCTGCTCCGCCGGTTTTGCGTTTGTGAGCCGAAGCGCCGACTCCCAACGCAGACGCAGTTGCTCTCTGTCAAGTTTCATATCTTTCTCCTTGCGGGTCTTCCGCCAGGCGTTAAAATCGCTTAAGCCCCCGCTTTCGGCGTCAAGGATTTGCTTTCTTCTCGTCGAAAACGCCCGCTCGCACTCTAACGAAACTTTGTCAAGCCGCCACTCGCCGGCTTTGCTGTATGTGAGTTTGTAGCCGAGGTCTTCGCTCAGGATTTTTTCGAGCCGCCGTTTGTAGAGCGCGTCGAAAAATTTATAGAAGTCGCGCTTGAAAATCTCTCTTCCGTCCAGAGCCATTATCTTGCCGTTGTGCTCTGTGAGGTTCATCAGTACGCAATGTGTGTGAAGGTGAGGGTCGCCTTCCCTGCTGAAGCCGTCCTCGACCGACGCCCAGAGCATCTTGCCCGTGTGATGTTTGGTCGCGGCGGTCGGTCTTGCGAAGGCGAAACTTTCTATCTCCCGCATTGTGTCAACGACTGCTTCGCGGTGGGCGGCGGCCGCGTCGTTGTCCTTCATAACAAGCCCCGCTATGCTCACCGACTTGGGCGCGGAAAAAGTCAGGTCTATGCCGTGGACTTTGTGCTCTTGTTTGCCCATGAGATTTCCGGCCGCGTCTCTGCCGGCAAGCAATCGCTCGAACTCAACCTCGCTTATTTTTTGGCCGTCCGTAAAACCCAGCCGCTCGCAAAGTTTGCCGCGCACAAGGACGTAACTCAAGGCCTCCTCGCTACGGGCTTTGAGGCCTTTCTCGGCCAGCTCGTCCACTAAGTCGCGCCCCTGCTTGAAGTAGTAATTTTCTTCGCGGCAGTGATAGGCCGTGATGTCTTCTGTCTTGCCGGTTAATTTCATTCCTGTCAACATAATTTTGCCTCCGGAGCGCAGGGAGCTTAAACTCAAAAATCTGCCCTGCGACGAACGTGCAATTGTGCATAACAAAAATACTGACAAAATATAAGCGGCGTCGTGTCAGATCAAGCCAATATTTCCGGCTCTCGCGCCTTCATGGATTGCTACATATTTTTGAGAAGATGAATGAGATACCTGTCCTTCGATTCGGCGTTGGAATCGCGGGTATCGCCTATTGCCCCGTCCACCAAGTCCGACCCCAAAATGAAGATGTATTTCTTGATGACGTTCTTGAAATAATCGTCGTCGCGGTTACAGAATATACACGCCCTTTCCAAAACATACTCGCCGTGAGATGTGAGTTTTTTGCGGGGCGGCGGGGCCGCGCGCGGTTGTGAAACTTGGGCTGTGGTGCCGTTAGCGGCGAGATTTTTAGGGAGTGGTAGCCGGACTGGACGAGCAACGCCCCGAATGCTCGGCGGCGCGGGGTTACTTGGCAAATCGGTTGAGACGCTTGCGGCGTGGCGGGGGGTAAAATTTCCGTCCGCTGTTGCGGCGGTATGAGGGAAGAAATTCTCGTTCGCTGTCGCCGCCTCGTTCGCAACCGCCGCCGACACTTCCGCTTCCTCCGCGCCAGCAATCGCTGCCGTTTCCGCAGCCGCCGCCGCATCTGCTTTCTCCTCTGCCGCCACTTTCGCTGCCGCCGTTGTCGCCAATACCGCTGTCGTCGCCGTAACGGATGCCGCACCGCGTAGAGGAAGTTGTCGAGCGATGGCAAGCGTCCCATTATCAAGTTTGGTTTTGTCGAAACGAAACGCACCGGAGAGTTTCGCGATGGTCCGATACTTGAAGTTTTTTATATCTTTCGGTGTTGGCGGCCGCTTGATGATGTTTGCTATGGCCGAGTCAATCTTTTCTTCGTAATGATTTTTGATGCCCAGCCGCTTTTCAAGATATAAATAAGCCGCCCGGGTTATACCCGACGGGAGCGAAAAATAAACCTCGGCGTCAATATACTTGAAGTAACCGTTTGTGATGCTGTCGTAAAAAATATCCGGTATGGCTATCCACGAACCGTCGCGGATTTCTTTCGGGCTAAGTTTGGTTTCCATAATTTTCCGTCGGTCAACCAGCCGGTAAGCGATGAACGAAGTGACGGCCTCGCTTGTGTAACGACGGTTTTGAGCGTCCCGCCAGGATTCTGTAAACTCCGCCGGGGTCATTGCCAGTTCGTTTAAGGATTCGCGTATTTTGACCAAATTCTTGCCGAAGGGATTTATACGCATAACGCGGGCGAAGTCGGACAATACTGCCCGGAAGCGTCGCTGGCCGGTGCGCTGGGCAAGAGCAAAGGCCGCCAGAAGCACATCCTTGTCAAACGCGCTGAAGAGACGGCTGTTGTGGCGGACGGTTATTTTGCCGTTGGCGGTGGCAATAGTTTCCGTTGTAGCGCGGTTCTTATGCCCCCGCGGGCGCTCGAAGTGGGCAGGGAAGGTTTCTATGAAGTTGCCCTCGACTTTTATAATTTCCGGATTAGATTCCTGAGCCATATTCGGATATGTCACTTTTTGAAACAGGGCATCGTACTTTATGCCACCCGACATGTCACTTTATGCCACCGCATATGTCACTTTTTGAGACCCGATATGTCACTTTATGAGACCGCCGCGGGCGTTTTCGTATTGATTTTTCAATGCGCCGCAATGCCTGTAAGCTTTTGGTTTAAACACTTAGTACAAACCTAAATACAAAGGACAAAGATTTTTGGCCTTGCTTTGCGGTCTTTTTTAGAAAAGATATGCCCTCAACATATCCGTCATTCCCGCATAAGCGGGAATCCAGATTATAAAGTGGATTCCCGATAACAACATTTCACCACCCTGCGGGTGGGACCCCGCAGAATGCGGTGGCGGGAATGACATGCTTGATAGGAATGACAAAACATGCGACGGCAAATAAAAAAAGGCGCTCGTCAGTCCGATTTTTTTGTCGGACCAACAAGCGCCTTGGGCATCCACCACAAGCGCGTGGAAAATTTATTCAACTTAAACCGACGTTCTCGTTCGACGTCGGGCGCCATGAGTTCGCCTCACCGGCGCGCGCTACATAATACTGCGACGATTACGACATTAAAAATCAAACAGATATTTTCTCTGACGCTTCGCCCGAGTTCCCATTGTTTTTAACGTATGATATTCTTTATTCATTTTATGCCCCCGCAGGGCATATATTACATATACAATATGACATTGGCAGGGGCATCGGCCGTAAATTCGCAACCCGTCCGCGGTGCGATTTTACGCCGCGGTGTTTCCACACGGGATTGAAACTCCGGTGCCCCGCCGCGCGAATTCGGTGTCCAAAAAGTGTCCATCCGGTGTCCAAATTCGGACAAATTGGCACAATGTCATACAAATGAAAAAATCACCGATTGTCGTCGGTGATTTCATTTTTCCGTCTCAAGATTTTCGTCGGCGGGGACGGTTCCACAGTCCAGTGCTCTAACCATTGAGCTATAGCCACCGTTACAAAATCTCATCCGCGTATTATGGCATACGCGGTTCTTATTGTCCCTGGCGTGACTCGAACACGCAACCCTCTGCTTAGAAGGCAGATGCTCTATCCAATTGAGCTACAGGGACACATCTTCAATCAGACATTATACAAAAAAACCGGCGTAATGAGTTTTCGCGGCGAAGTTTTGAAAAACTCCCGTCAAAGAAATATAATGAACGCGAGCTTGTTATGCAACCCGAAAAACTCCAATATCTCATAACCGTAGGTCTTGAACTCTCCGAAATCCGCGACGAGGACGTGCTTCTGGAAAAGGTTCTCTACGCCGCCCGCTATTTTCTGTCGGCCGATGCCGGCTCGATTTATATAAAAGAAAAAGACAGATTGCTTTTTCGCTGTGCGCAGAATGACACGCTTTCTTCGCGTCTTGCGCCCGGCCGCAAACTCGGCATAACAACTTTCGCCTTGCCCATCGACGACAAATCAATAGCGGGTTACGTTGCGCTGACGGGCGAGCCGCTCAATATCCCCGACGTGTACGCCATCCCCGACGGCGCGCCGTACTCGTTCGGCAAAAATTACGACACCATTTCGGACTATCACACTAAATCGGTGTTGACTGCTCCGTTGAAAACCAGCCGAAACAGAATTATCGGAGTTCTGCAGCTTATAAACGTGAAATCGCCTTCCGGCGAAACGGGAATTTTTTCCGAGTCCGACGAGCCGTACGTGCGGCATTTTGCCAATATCGCCGCATCGGCCATTGAGCGCGCGCAACTGATACGAACCACTATTTTAAGAATGATCAGCATGGCCGAATTGCGCGACCCGACGGAAACGGCCACGCACGTAAACCGCGTCGGCGCGTATTCTATGGAGATATACGAAGCGTGGGCGCGCGCGGGCGGCGTGGATCCTTTGGAAGTGGAACGGAACAAAGACACTCTGCGCCTTGCCGCAATGCTTCACGACGTAGGCAAGATCGCCGTTTCGGACACTATTCTCAAGAAACCCGCCAAACTCAGCGACGAAGAATTCGCCAAAATAATGGAACATTCGGAAGCCGGCGCGCGGTTGTTCGGCGAATGCGACACGGAACTTGAAACAATGTCGCGCGATATAGCGTTGTATCATCACGAGCGATGGGACGGCGCGGGATATCCGAAGGGTCTTAAAGGAGAGGAAATACCTGTTGCGGCCAGGATAGTGGCGCTCGCCGACGTATACGATGCGCTTTCAAGCCGACGGGCTTACAAAGAGGCATTCGACGAAACGAAGTCGCTGGATATAATCCAAGAGAGCGCCGGTAAACATTTTGATCCCGCGCTTGTGAAAATATTTCTTGATAACTTCTACAATATCAGACAAATATCCCGCCGTTACGAAGAACAGAAAAAATCCCGCTAAACGATAAGCATTGCGTCGCCGTAGGAAAAAAAGCGGTATCTTTCTTTTATGGCTTTGCGGTATGCCTCAAAAAGTAACTCCCGCCCGCAGAAAGCCGACGCCAGAAACAAAGGTGTCGAGCGCGGAAGATGGAAATTCGTAAGAAGTCGTCCCACCGTTTTGAACCTGTATCCCGGATAGATGAAAAGCGATGTTTCGCCCGATCCCGCCGATATCGAGCCGTCGTCGGAAGCGAGCGTCTCCAGAGTTCTTACGCTTGTGGTGCCCGCCGCCGCTATGGTTGCCCCGCTTTTAAGCGCGCCGTTGATTTCATCGGCGGATTCTTGCGATAAAAAAAATCTTTCCGGCAGCATTTTGTGCTTATCGATGCGGTCGGCCTTAACGCTCTTGAATGTGCCTAATCCGACGTGCAGCACAATCTTCGCAACGGTTACTCCCCGTTTTCTCAGACCTTCCAAAGATTCCCGTGTAAAGTGCAGGCCCGCCGTGGGCGCCGCAACCGAGCCGTTTTTGTCGGCATAGACCGTCTGATAACGTATTCGGTCATTTTCGACGGTCTTCGCGTCGGCGTTCTTTCTTTTTATGTAAGGAGGCAGCGGCATTACGCCGTGACTTTCGATAAAACTTTCTATCGTTCCGACTCCCGATTCGGAGTGACGGAAAATTATTTCACGCGCGCCGTCAAATTCTCCGTCGACGGCGACCCGCGCCCCCGCGACGGCTTCCGAGCCGTCGGCAAACGATATTTTTGTTCCGTCCGCCACGGACGGCCGCACAAGCGCCCTGAGTTTCAGAGTATCGGCCGATGTCCCGCGCTTTTCCGCCGGCAAATCCACAAACAAGAGTTCCACTCGCCCGCCCGTGATTTTCTTGCCGAAAACTCTTACGGGCATCACCTTGGAAGTGTTTACGACCAGACAATCTCCGCCGGCGAAATAATCCGCCAGGTCGCGGAAGTGTTTATGCTCAACCGTTCCCGCGGCGCGATCCACGACCATAAGCCGCGAGGATCCTCTTTCCGCAGGGGGTTCTTGAGCTATAAGTTCTTCCGGAAGTTCAAAGTCGTAACGGGTTATATCGAGCATTTTAGGATAGGCGGTGTTCGCAATGCCGGTCGGGGGTTTATTTATCCTTAAGCAGTTTCATGACGAGCCGGATGTCTTCCCAGCAGATTTTTTTCAGGGCGGGATTTCTCAATAATGCGGCCGGATGGTAGGTCGGCACGAGTTTCATTTTGGCCGCCCCGCTGGACGAGACCGTGGTAAAATCAAAAATATTGCCGCGCAATTTCCCTATCGCTTCGTCGGTTTTAAGAAGTCCTTTTGCCGCCGTGGAGCCGAGCGCGCACAGCACGCGCGGCCTTATGATATTCATCTGTTCTTCGAGAATCGGCATACATCCGGCCATTTCTTCGCCCGTGGGCGGGCGGTCGTTGCCGCGTTTGTCGGGATTCGACGGGTCTATCATCGGATGGCATTTTGTTATGTTGGCTATATAGACGTCTTCCCGCGCAAGACCCATGGCGGCGATAATTTTATTGAGAAGTTGTCCGGCCCGCCCGACGAATGGCTCGCCCTTGTGGTCTTCGTCGAATCCGGGGCCTTCGCCTACGAACATCAGCTCGGCGTCGGGATTTCCGACTCCGAAAACGAAGTTTAGACGCGATTTGCCCAGAGGGCATTTGTGGCAGTTTTTATTTTTGGCCAGGAGCTTGTCGAGTTCCGAGGATTTATTTGACGACGAACCCGCCGCGTTTTTTAACGCTGTTGCCGGCCTCGCAACCGATGATTTAACCGGTTTTTTACCGGCCGTTTGAGTTCTTGCCGCGCGGGGTTTGGCGGTGGAAAAATCATCCAGACCCCAGAGTTTTTCGTCGGAGATATATGATTTCAGCAGTTTTTTTTCGACCATATTTTCAAAGCTTCCATTGCCGCATTCGCGGCGAGTTTTTTCTTCGGGATATTGTTGAAGCGCGATATCCGGCCGTCGTCAAAAAGAATCATGCCCGACGCCCGGTCCGCTTCCATCGCTCCCGTGGTGTTTGCCACTACGATGTCGCATCTTTTTTGAGTCAGTTTTTTTCGCGCGTCGGACAAAAGCCGTTTCGCGGTCTCAAGGGCAAATCCGACTATTACGGGTCTTTTTCCGGCAGCGTACTTTTTTGCGCCTATTGAGGCAAGGATGTCCGGCGTAATCGAAAGTTCGACGGATAATCCTGTTTTATTCTTTTTAAGTTTTCCGGACGCTTTGAGCGACGGGGCGTAGTCGGAGACCGCCGCCGCGCACACAATAATATCAGCCGCGTTCGCGAGTTTTTTTACGGCCGCGAGCATTTGCGACGCGGACACTACGCGCACAATCCCGGCCTCAGACGGAAACATCGCGGCGCAGGGGCCCGCCACGACAGTTACGCGGGTTTTTTTTGCAATGAAAGCTTTTGCCAATTCCGAGCCCATTTTGCCGGACGAGGCGTTGGAAATGAATCTGACCGAATCGAAGTATTCCCTCGTGGGGCCGGCGGTTATGAGTACTTGCGGGATTTTGCGGCGCGCCGCGCGGCGAGATCGTTTTGCGGCGGAAGTTTTCATTATCGAAGGGCGGTTTTCACGGCAGCGATGATTTTTTCGGGGTTGGCCAGACGTCCGTCGCCCTCTTCTCCGCAGGCGAGTTCGCCTTTTTCCGGCGGAACTATCAGGCCGCCGCGCTTCTTGAGGCGTTCGACATTTTCTTTCGTGGCGGGATGGCTCCACATGGCGGCGTTCATCGCCGGCGCAAACAGTACGGGACATTCGGCGGAAATGACGGCCGAAGAAAGCAAATCCTCGCAGCGTCCGGCGGCTATGCGCGCTATGGCGTCGCACGTGGCGGGAGCCACCAGAAGGACGTCCGCCCATCGGGAGAGCGATATATGGTAGTCGTCGTTCTCGTCGGAAAACATATCCGTGTAAACGCGGTTGCGGCTAAGCGTTTTGAGCGTTTGCGTCGTAACGAACCGCGCGCCTGCGTCCGTCAAAATACATTTTACGTCAAAACCTTCCTTGACGAAGGATCTCACCAGCGCGGGTATTTTGTAGGCGGCTATGGAACCGGTTATGCCCAGCAATATGTTTTTTTTTCGCACGGTCAACTACCATCCTTGCATGAAAAGAATCCCGCAACGACGTCAGGACTTGGATTTTTTTGAGGCGGTTTTCTTGGTTTTTTTGTCGTCGCTTTCTTCGGATTGTTTTTTGGCGGCGGCGGGCGCGGGGATTACTCCGGCCGGTTTGTCCGCCTCGGCAAGATGTTTTTTGTGGGTCGCCATTATATCGGCCGCATCGGCGGTTCCGGATACGATTTCGTCGAGAGATTTTTTGATCAGTTGAGGCACGTGCCAACCGGATAATTCCTGGGTGCGTTTCAGGGCGTTTACGTGCATAACCGCAAGTTTAACCAGGTCGTACTTGGACTGCTTGGTGTCGAGCAATTTTGCGTCGACGGTCGTGTCGTTCTTGGAATCTGTCATATAGTCCTCCGGTTTTGTCTCGATACTTTGAGTCGTTCGGCGGTAATCAGCGCTTCCAGCTTGCCGACCGCCGCGTCCACCTCGTCGTTTATTATAAGATAGTCATACTTGTCGAGATATTCGAGTTCTTTGCGGGCGTTTTTCAATCGCACCCGGATTACTTCTTCCGCGTCGAGCCCGCGGCCTATGAGCCGCTTCTTGAGAATTTCAAAAGTCGGCGTCATTATGAAAACATAGACGGCGTTGGCCAGACGGCCTCTCTTTATTTTCATCGCCCCCTGAACGTCGATGTCGAGCATCAGTATCTTTCCGCGCGCGACGTTTTCCCCGATGAAATCCCGCGGTGTGCCGTAGTAATGTCCGTGTACGCGAGCCCATTCCAGCAGTTTGCCGTCGGCAATGAGACGCCTGAACCGCTTTTCATCGACGAAGAAATATGATTTACCGTGAATTTCTCCGCGTCTCGGCCGTCTGGTAGTGACGGAAACCGAGTACATCGCCTCGGGTATTCTTTTGAGAACCCTGGCGCAAATCGTTGACTTTCCGGCTCCCGAGGGAGCCGAAACAATTACAACCAATCCTTTGGTTTTCATGGGGTTAAAGGAGTTCCGATGAATGGATTCAGCAGATGGCATTATATCAATTTAGGGCGTTCTTATCAATTCGACGAGCCCGCCGCGTTTGCCGGCACATCGATAAAATTTGTATTATATCGGATATGAACAGCGAAGAACGCGGCAGTCGCGCCCGCAACATCACCGTGGCCGGATCCATAGTAAATTTGCTGCTTTCGGCCGCGAAGTTTGCCGCCGGCATAATGGCGAACAGCTCCGCTATGATCGCCGACGCCGCGCATTCGCTCTCGGATCTTGCAACCGATGCCGTCGTGCTTCTGGGGTTCCGCTATATCGGGAAACCTGTCGATAAATCGCACGACTACGGACACGGAAAAGTGGAAACGCTTGTGTCCGTGGCCGTCGGTATGGGCCTTGCCGCAGCGGCCGCGGCGATAGTCGTATCGGCGGCGCGCGCCGCGTATCTTATTTTGACCGGAGGCGCCGCGCGGGTTCCCGGCGCCGTCGCGATAGCGGCCGCGATACTATCAATAGTCGCCAAAGAAATACTTTATCGCAAAACCATCGCTGTCGGCAGGGAAATACACAGCATGGCGGTGGTCGCCAATGCGTGGCATCATCGTTCCGATTCGTTGTCTTCCGTGGCCGCCGCCGTCGGGATATCGGGCGCCGTGATTCTGGGCGGAAAATGGCTTATTCTGGATCCTCTGGCGGCGTTTGCCGTCGGGGCGCTGGTAATGAAAGTGGCCTACGAAATTTCCGTCGCCGGTCTCAAGGAATTACTGGATGAATCGCTCTGCGACGAGGAAGAAAAAAAGGTAATGGAAATCGCCTCCGCCGTGCCGGGCGTGGTCAATCCTCACGGCGTGCGTTCGCGCAAGATCGGCGCCAACGTCGCGGTTGAAATTCACATCGAAGTTCCGGGCGATATGAGCGTAATCCGCGCGCACGAGATAGCGTCGGCGGTTGAAGAAAAAATAGGCGGGATGTTCGAGGGGGAAACTTTCGTCTCCGTGCACGTGGAGCCGCACTTCTGATTTTCGGATGAACGAAGTGTCACTTATATCGAGGTGTTTTTCCGAGGGAAAAATACGATTTTCCTGCCGAGCCACAGGGCGCCGATAAGCGCCGCCGTCGACGCCGCTCCGCCCGCGGCGAAGGCCGCGCCGTATCCGCCCGTTGCGTCGAATATTCTGCCGTATATGATCGGTCCGGCGATACCTGCGATGCCGAAACTGGAAAACAAAATTCCGTAGTTGACGCCGAGATGTTTTGTGCCGAAGAAATCCGCCGCGATGGTCGGATAAAGCACCAGTAAACTCCCGAACGACAAGCCAAACATCGCTCCCAGAGCATACAGCGCCGCGCCTCCCCCCGCATCGGCGCGAACGATTGAAAATCCAAAAGATACCGCCGCCATCGCCGCCGCCGCTCCTGCGAATACCCGCATACGCCCTATTTTGTCGGAGAGAGCTCCGAGAATTATGCGCCCCGCGCCGTTACAGACCGCTATCACGCTTAATATCACGGTCGCGCGCATCGGCCCGATTCCCGCTTTTGTGGCATGAGCCACCAGATGACCCATCGTTCCCAGTCCGGCCGACAGACACAGAAACCAAATGCTCCATGAGGCGTAAAACACGGGGTTTCTAAAAAGCTCCGACGGAGAACTTTCAAAAAGCGACGGACTGTTCGCGCGGCTCAAATCCGCCGCTGCGTCGGCGGTTTGAGAATCCGGAGCATTTACAAACCTCGAAGCTATCGTTGCCGCCGCCAGAAAAAATCCGCCCAGAATTTTGAAGGTTGAGCGCCATCCTGCGTTTGCGATAAGCCATCCCGCCGCCGGAGCAAGCAAGAAAGCCCCTGCTCCGAACCCGAAGATTATTATGCCGCTGACAAAACCTTTTTTGGACGGGAACCATTTTGCTGCCGCGGCCACGGGAGTTACATAAGCAAGTCCGGCCCCGAACCCCGCGGCCATTCCGTAAGTTAGCGTTAACTGCCACAGATTTGAGGCGAACCCCGACGATAAGTAGCCCGCTCCGAAAAGCGCGGCCCCGGCAGTGCATACGTTTTTGGGGCCGTATTTGTCGTAGAGTTTTCCGCCCACTATCATACCCGCGGTGTAGCACGCCAGAAAAACGGAGAAAGGTATCGCCGCCGCCGCCTTGGTCCATCCGAAGTGGTCGGCCAGCGGCTGTTTGTATACGCCCCAGACATAGGCCGCTCCGAGCATAAGCATTATAAAAGCGCCTGCCGCCACCGTTAAAGAACCGCTATTTTTTTTCATTTGTCGTCCCAATAAAAAACTCGGGGTGGTCCGATTTGAACGGACGGCCTTCCCGTCCCAAACGGGACGCTCTGGGCCAGCTGAGCTACACCCCGAAAAGTATTTCCATTACGTCACAATTATCCGCATCGATTATACATAAAATTTCCCTCGCAATCAACGCATATCGCACTATCGCCGATTGAAAAAACCGCCCAAAAATGTAGAATAATCCGATATAAAGGAGTTTTTCAACGGTCTCATGATAAGAGTAATAGCCGGAACTCACAGGGGCCGCGAGGTAAAAGCGCCGCGCGGTCTTGAAGTCCGTCCGATACTGGCGCGAATAAGAAAATCTCTGTTCGATATTCTCACGCTTCGCATCGGCGACGCGCTGTTTCTGGACTTGTATTGCGGTTCAGGCGCGGTCGGCATAGAGGCATTGAGCCGCGGCGCGCGTTTTGCCGTTTTTGCCGACGCCAGCCGCGATTCCCTGGCGTGCGCCCGGGGAAATCTCGACGTACTGGGGATGGCTTCCCGCGCCCGCGATGTAAGATGCGACGCGACGGGAAATCTTGAGTTCCTGAGTTTGGCCGGCGGAGGGAAATTCGACATTATATTCATGGGACCCCCGTACAAAGATAAGGAAAAAAATCCGCTGTCGCTGGTGGCGCCCACGCTTTCGGCCATAAACTCATCTGAAATACTCGCGCCCGACGGACTTGTCATAGCGCAGCATCATAAGAAGGAAAATGCAGCGCCGCCTCCGCCGTTTTGTCTTTACCGGCAGGAAAAATACGGCGACTCGATGCTCAGTTTTTACAGGTTAAATAAATGATCGACGTTAAACGAGTACTTTCGAAAATCGCGGCGTTCTTCAAATCGGCCACGATAAGCTACTCAAAAATCGGCGCCTACGAATTTTGCCCGTTCAAGTATAAACTTCTATATGTCAACGGCTGGAAGGTGCCGCCGAATCCGTATATTTCACTGGGACTTACCGTGCACGGAGCGCTGGATGAATATCACAAACGCGACACCTCTTCGCTCGGCGAGCTTCTTTCGATATACGAAGAGCGTTGGGTCAATCTTGGTTTTCCCGATCCGGCCTCCTCGCTTGAGTTCCACGCTTCGGGACAAAAAATGCTGGAGGATTTTTTCGCCTGGAACGCGGCGCGGCTGGCAAAAGGCATAAGAACCGTTTATTCCGAAAAAAGTTTTTCGTTTCCGCTGGGACGTCACAAAGTGATGGGAATAATAGACCGTGTCGACAAATATCCCGACGGCACATACGAAGTGATGGACTACAAAACCCACCGCGACGAATGGACTCAGGAGAAAATCGACTCTGATTATCAGTTGTCGCTGTATTCCGCGGGGCTCAAAAAAAATCTGGGAATCAAGCCGGCTAAACTGTCGTATTATTTTCTTTTCAGGAACGATTACGTAACCGGTTCGCGTCCGCCGTCCGCGGAAAAAAAGGCGCTTGCCGCCGCGTCCCGCGCGGCAAACGCCATAGTTGCCGGAGAATTTATCCCGCGACGGGAAGCGTGCCATAAATGCGATTTTAAGAATAGATGTCCCGAATCTTCCGTCGGACAGAGAGGCCGCGTATGAAGACCATAGTCGTGAAAATCGGCGGAAACGCCGTCAAAAAATCGGCCAAAGAATTTATCGCATTTGTCCGCCGCGCGCTTAAAACATCCAAGGTAATAGTTGTCCACGGCGGCGGTCCGGAAGTCAACGCGTGGCTTGCCAAAATGGGGCTGAAGCCGAAATTCGTAAACGGCGTTCGCTGCACCGATGTCGCGGCGCTTGAAGCCGTTGTTATGATTTTGGCCGGCAAAATCAACAAGGAGCTCGTTTCGCTGATGACGTCGTCCCGCGTTAAGGCCGCGGGATTCTCGGCCGCCGACGGCGGCACGGCGGTTTGCCGTCGGGTGAAAAAATTGGGTCTCGTCGGAGAGCCGGTCAAAATCAACACCGCGCTGGTATCGGCGACGGCTTCAGCCGGATTCGTGCCGGTCGTCTCGTCCCTTGGCGCCGACGCCAGCGGGCGGCTGTTGAACATCAACGCCGACGTTCTGGCCGACGCTCTGGCCGCAAAGCTCAAATCGTCGCGGCTGGTATACGTCACGGACGTGGCCGGAGTCATCGGCGCCGGCGGCAAAGTGATTGACAGGATAACGCCGTCGTCGGCCTCTGAGCTCATAAAAAAAGGTATAATCACGGGCGGAATGATTCCCAAAATCCGCTCTGCTTTCAAGTCGATAAAAAACGGAGTCGGCGAGGTGGTAATCACCGACTTAAAATCAAAAGGCACCGCGCTGTCGGCAAAATGAACATAACCGCCAAAGACGACAAATATCTGCTGAACGTGTACAAAAAAGCCCCGCTCACGCTTAAACGCGCCGCAGGCAAGTACATTTACGACGACAAAGGCCGACGCTATCTGGATTTCTTTTCGGGCTTGAGCGTTTGCAATTTCGGCCACGCGCCCCCTAAAATCGTGGCGGCCGTCAAAAAACAGTCCGGCAGGTATCTGCACGTGTCAAATCTTTATCACACGGATACGCAGGCGAACCTGGCCGAGAAACTGTCCCGACTTGCTTTTCCGGGAGCCGTATTTTTCTCAAACTCAGGCGCCGAAGCCAACGAGTGCGCCATAAAACTTGCCCGCAAATGGGGAGTTCCGTCGGGGAAATATGAAATAATAACTTTTCAAAACTCGTTTCACGGACGCACGCTTGCGACCATCGCGGCCACCGGCCAGGTTAAGTTTCAAAAGGGCTTCGAGCCGATGCCTCGCGGGTTCCGTTACGCGCGGTTCAACGATTTGTCGTCGGTAAAAAAACTCCTGTCGCGCCGCACAGCGGCCATAATGGTCGAGCCCGTTCAGGGCGAAGGCGGTGTGATTCCGGCGTCTGAAAAATTCCTCAAAGGCCTCGCGCAAATCTGCCGCCGAAAAAAAATATTGTTGATTTTCGACGAGATACAAACGGGTATAGGCCGCTGCGGCGCTGCCTTTGCCTTTCAGTCCTACGGCGTCCGTCCCGATATCCTCACGCTTGCGAAGGCACTCGGAGGCGGGTTGCCGCTCGGCGCCACGCTGGTCTCCCGTAAACTCCCGGAAGTGCTCGTTCCGGGCGATCACGGCTCGACATTCGGAGGAAACCCCGTTTCCTGCGCGGCGTCTTTGGCGGCGCTTTCGATGCTCGACGCGCGATTGCTCAAAAACGTTCGCGATACCGGAAAATATTTCGCCGGACGGCTCATTCAACTCCGTGAAAAATATCCGGATGTCATAAAAGAAGTCCGGGGCTTGGGGCTTATGGTCGGCGCTGAACTTTTTGTGACGGGCAAAGGCATTGTCGACGAATGTCTTAATCGCGGACTTCTTATTAACTGCACTCAGGATAAGGTTCTGCGCTTTCTTCCGCCGCTTATTGTCGGCCGTAAAGATATAGACACCGCAACTCGCGTGCTCGACGAGGTTTTATCATCGCCCCGATGGACGTCTATAAAAAAATAATCAAAACCACTTTTATTCTGGTCACCGTGCTTATCGCGGGCACGTTCGGCTATATTATTATCGAGGGTTGGGGAGCTTTCGACGCGTTTTATATGACGGTTATAACACTGGCCACCGTCGGCTACGGCGAAACCCACCCGCTTTCATTCGCCGGCCGTGTATTTACGATTATTCTCATCCTTTCCGGAATCAGCATTCTTCTTTACGCCGTGTCGTCGATAACCTCGTTTTTTATAGAGGGTGAACTCAACAAGATATTCAGGAGAAAGAAAATGATTAAAGAGATATCGCGGCTCAAAAATCACTACGTAGTTTGCGGCGCGGGGAGAATCGGCGCCCATATCATCAAGGAGCTTCAGAAGACCGAAAGAGATTTTGTTATAGTCGACAGAAGCGACGACATCCTTGCGCGCTTCAACGGCGAGCTCATAGTAAAAGGGGACGTTACCGACGAGAAAGTGCTCGAAGAGGCCGGACTTTCCCGCGCGGACGGACTGTTCGCCGTGTTGCCGTCCGACGAGGATAATATTTTCCTGATAATCACCGCCCGTCAGGTAAATCCTCAGATAAAAATAGTCGCCAAGTCGGTCAACGATTCGTCCGTAAAAAAACTTCTTACGGCCGGCGCGTCCACGGTAGTGCAGCCCGGACTTATAGGCGGATTGAGAATGGTTTCCGAGATGGTGCGTCCCGCCGCGGTAAGTTTTCTTGATGTTATGCTGAAAGAAGGCAAGGGGGATTTAAGGGTCGAGGAGATAGAGGTCAAAAGTTCCGGCATTAAAAACCTTCCGTCGGATAAAATAAAAAAGACGGGCGCCTTGCTTATGGCGCTGGCCACCGACACCGCGCACGTTTTCAATCCTCCCGCGGATTCCGCCGTCTCCGCCGGCGACCGTCTGATAGTGATGGGCACGCCGTCGCAGTTGGAAGAAATCAAAAAATCGGTTTAGTGAAGCATCAGTATTTGACGGCCGTCTGAATCAGTTGATAGAATTGACCGCGGTGGGGGAACATAAGGCGGGGAAAATGGGGGGATTATGAAAGCGCTTGTTCCTAAGGAAGTCATCGAGAACAAAATCATTTTAATCCGCGGCAGGAAAGTTATTATGAGCGTGCATTTGGCCAAGCTTTATGAAGTGGAAACGAGGGCGTTGAATCAAGCGGTCAAAAGAAACGCGGACAGATTTCCGCAGGACTTTATGTTTCGACTTACAAACCGCGAGGCCCGCTATCTGGTATCACAAAGTGTGATACCACACGGAAAATATTTCGGAGGTTCCTTGCCGTATGCCTTTGCCGAGCAGGGTGTGGCGATGCTCTCGAGCTTATTGAACAGCAAGCGCGCGGTTCAGGTTAATATCGCTATAATGAGAGCATTCGTGAAATTGCGCCGGATGTTGTCGTCACACAGGAAACTTGCGTCGCAATTGGGGTTGCTTGAAAATAAAGTGGACAAACACGACGCCCAGATACGCGGAATATTCGACGCCATTCGCCGCCTAATGACGGTGCACGACGAACCGAAAAGGAAAAAGGTAGGTTTTCTGAAATAAGTACTGTTGGGGGGATTAGAGGGCTTAGTAAGATATTTTTTTTCGGACAGATGTAATTGCATATGATTACCGACTGTTTATAAACCGGCTTCCGCCAAACAAAAAAAGGCGCGACATTGAATCGCGCCTTTTCTATTTTGTGGGTTATACGACGGACTTTTCTTTTTGAGAGTTACACCAGAGATGCGATGAAATCGCCCGCTTCCGTGGTCGACATTCCCATCTTTCCGGCCGCCAGCGACTTGATTTTTCCCGTCGATAAGGCCTTTATCACCGCTCCCTCGACGGCCTTGCCGGCTTCTTTCTCGCCTATAAACTCCAGCAGCATCCCGCCCGCGCAAATGGCTGCCATGGGGTTTATCACGTTTTTGCCGGTGTATTTGGGAGCCGAGCCGCCTATCGGCTCGAACATTGAGGTGCCTTCGGGGTTGAGGTTGCCTCCGGCGGCTATGCCCATCCCGCCCTGGATCATCGCGCCCAGGTCGGTGATGATGTCGCCGAACATATTGTCGGTTACGATTACGTCGAACCACTCCGGATTCTTGACGAACCACATCGTGGTCGCGTCGACGTGCGCGTAGTCGGTCTTTACGTCGGGATATTCTTTGGCGACTTCGTTAAAAGTTCTTTCCCACATATCGAAAGCGTAAGTCAGAACATTCGTCTTGCCGCAAAGCGTGAGTTTTTTGCGCTTGTTCCGCTCGCGCGTATATTCAAAGGCGTATCTTATACAGCGCTCCGCGCCTTTGCGAGTGTTAATGGACGATTGAATGGCCACCTCGTCCTTAGTTCCTTTCTTTAAGAATCCGCCCGCTCCGACGTAAAGTCCTTCGGTGTTTTCGCGCACTACGACGAAATCAATGTCCTCGGGTTTCTTGTCCTTCAGAGGACAGTCCACGTTGGGATAAAGTTTTACGGGTCTTAAATTTACGTACTGGTCGAGCTCGAATCTCAGGCGCAGCAGCAGTCCCTTTTCAAGAATCCCGGGTTTTACGTCGGGATGACCTATGGCGCCCAGATAAATCGCCTTGAATTTCTTCAAATCTGCAAGCGCGGAATCGGGAAGTATTTCTCCGGTTTTTTTGTATCTCTCGCCGCCCAAATCAAAATTCGTTGTCTCGAGTTTGAAGCCGTATTTAGACGCGGCGGCTTTCAAAACTTTCATTCCTTCGGCCACGACCTCCGGCCCCGTCCCGTCTCCGCCCATAACGGCTATTTTGTGTGTTGTTGCCACATGCTCTCCTTGTTAAACGGCAGATTAGGAGTATAGTTTAGAGATTAGGATATTGGGAGATTAAGAAATTAGGGGGGATCTTTATAAATCCTAAATCTCCCGCTCGTAAATCTTTTAATCTTTTCCCCTAATCTCCCAATCTCTTAATCTCCTAATCTCATCTTTTACTTTCACACGGTCTCGTTTTTTTGACAAAATTGTCTATCTTCTCAAGCGTTTCCGGCAGCATTCCTATGAAGTGTACGCCGTAGAATTTCCGGCGTAATCTTTCTTCCGCCCGCACTATTTCGGCGGCGAGCACTATCAATTCTCCGTCGAGCATGAACTTAATAAGGGTCTTTTGGCCCACGACAAACGGCGTGTGCGACTCAAGACCCGCGCCGCCTTCGGAGATGTCGAAAATTTCGCCCACGCCGATGGTGGTGTCCTCGTCGCAGAGTTCGCTGAAAAACTGGCAGTTAATCCGCGGATATTTTCTTTTTTCTTCTTCTTGTGACATAAGATATCAACCCGTCCGACTTTATGATTTTATAAAAATTTTACGTTAATTCGCTATTTATTGCGGTAAATAAATTTCGCCCGTTATTTCTTCCTGATGTTCCTCGTCTTTTTTGTGTGCCGAGAGAGTTATTCTGGCCTCGTCCGTTCGTGTTATTCCGGCATTAAATCCTCCGATAACATCGGTGTTGCCGAAATTCACCCTGTAACTATTGTTTTCCTTCTGATAACCCCAATCGCTCGCAATTAATCATGCCACCTTCCACGGGGTATATGGTTTCGCCGTATTTTGCCTCATAATCTATGCCCTTATGGAACCATGAACCTCTTGATATATTTCTTGGGCCATAATCGGAAGTGATAGACCATGTCAAGGCAGGCAATGTCTGGGAAAAGATAATTTTATGGCAGATTATAAATAGAATAGTTAGCAAAATGCTTGATACTTTCTTCATTTTTTGATGGTTACTTTTGCAAATGTTCTTTAAAATTTATCTCTGTAGTTTTATCTTCCTGATTCCATGGATTGTCTACCTGCGCAATGCCCTCATTAGATATTTCAAAAACAACATATTTCTTCTCGGAATCCCAGAAAGTATTTTTCTTTAGGTCGTAAAAACGCGTAATGCCCCTTTCTCTATAGGGAGCGTATTGTAATGCTTGGCGGATATTTATACTTAGATATCTTCCGTCCGGTGAGATTTTTAAGAGATCGGGGGCACCTATTTCATATCCTTTGTTATACTCTTCTACGGCAGGGAAAAGCAATATTTCATGCCCGTTTTTATCAAAAACGAATATTGTCTCCCTGCCTTCTGCCCCGTATTCCGCGCTTCCCGTTAACATCGTTATAGATTCTCCGTTGTCGGAAATTAAGACCTGGTGGATGTCCTGTATACCCCTTCCTTCGCTGAATTCCTTTTCCCAGAGAATATTCCATGAGTTATCATAAAAAATAAATTTACCCGTAACCAGGCCTTCGGGAATAATCTCTTCTTTGTCGTTTTCGTCTATAATGGCTATATCAGTTTTATTGCTGATTACACCGGCGAATTTTCCTGAGTTACTTACCACGGCATCTTTGGCAATCTCTTTTTTTATTTTATGTCTTTTTGTGTTTTCTTCCGACGGAAGCATCTTCTCTTCTTCAACGATTATCTCCGGCTTTAATGATATTTCTTTTAAGGTTTCGCCTCGTTCATTTATCACTTTGAGCGCGTTTTCTTCCTGTATTATTTTATTGCCTTCGGGGTTTATGGTAGGTTGGGTTGGCAAGATTTTTGATTTTGTGAAAATACTACAGCCCCAGAATTGGGCGGAGACAATTAATAACGCTGCTGCGGTTGTTATTTTTATCAGGTTGGTATTCATAAGTCCCCCTTATTCTTGCGGCTGGTTATTTTGTCGGATAGATCGCGGATATTCTCAAAAGGGTTATCGCCGCGACGGCAGGTTTTTCAGGGAAGAAAAAAATCGAGCTTAATCCGCGGGTATTTTCTTTTTTCTGACATAAGAGATGAGTCCGCCGCTCCCTATTATTTTTTTAAGAAATATTTCGCAAGATTTCTTTTCTGTCTCCAAATTATCGCTTCAAACAAATCTCACCCTTTATTTCCTTGTAGTGTTCTTCATCTTCTTCTACGGTGTTAAAGGTTATGCGTTTATCATCTTTTTCTTTTATACCTACCTTAAAATGTTCAATGATAGTATTCGTACTGAAACTTATCGCATAACAATAGCCATCATTTTCCTTCTGATATCTCCAATGGCTCATCGTTGTAATCTGAGGATATTCTTTTTCGTAGTCCTGCCCTTCACAAGCATCCCCGCAACCTTCCGGATGATGATAGCAGATTTCTTTTCCGGAAATATTAACCTCACCCATAAAATCATTACCGTAACGGTTCAGATTTTCTGATTTTATTGCCACCTCTGTTATATGCTCAAGATGTTTTGTAAAAGCGCTGCCCGACGTGTTTCTTGTGCCGGCAATATTAAAAAGAGGTATATCTATCGTGTAAGCAATTTCTTTATAGACGATACTTACCATAGCAGTCCACCGGTCATTAGTAGCGATGGTAAACTGGTTCGTTGCGCCTATAATCTCGTTGCCATTTATATCTGTGCCTTTTACTACAAGCAAGTGTTTGCCATCAGGCAAACCCAAAGAACTAAAATTCTGTAAAAATATAAACCTATCGTCGCCAAGCCCAAGCGGGCATATGCCCGTACTATTCCCATTAGATTCAATTATTGCCCCGATACTTTTATTTTCTTCCTTCATTCCGCCATAACAAAATGTATTATTCCCGCCCAGATGAATCGCTTGATTCGGGTACAGTCGCTTATAAATCAAAATATCCACTTTGTCTAAATCAAGCCCGCCCTGAGAATTTACCCTTATCCTGATGGGATAAGCGCTGTTTATTTTTTCTTTGGTAAAAACATAACCATCCGGCGGGCTTTCTATAGTCGCTCGCGGTAAACTATCGGGTGGATGTTGAACATGTAAAAGAGGATTATCCGCTCCATTTCTATACTCAAGATGGAGATGTGTTGAAACTCCCCCGGAATTGCCTACGGGCGCAATGGGTTCGGTGGAGGATACATTTGATTGAGTTTTTACACGTTCTCCATCGGTTCCTAACACATAATAGCCATCGGTATTGCGAACCCAATAATTTGCCCTTGGACATAATATTTTTATAGCTTTCTGTCCGGACCATAAAATTATTGCATTAGATTGTCTTATATCGTTTGGATTATTTGGATTTACTAATGTGACATTCCTTAATTCCCAATTTCCTGAGATTACCGGCAAAGAACCTGAACCAGTAAATATATGTATATATTCCCAACTACCGTGACTGCCAGAAATTTCAATATCCCAACCACCCCCATACTCAATAAATCCGATAGTTCCACCTTCTACAGAAGGAATATTCTCACCATACCCTCCACCATAATCTATCCCATAATGAAACCAAGAATCAGGTACGTTTCTTGGACCATAATCCGAAGTTATCGGCCACGGTGGGGCAGGCAATGTTTGGGCGATTATAGTTGTCCAACTACACAAATGGCAAATAATAACTAAAAATGATAACTTTATTATTCTGGGTTTCATTTCTCTAAATACTTTTTAAGGTCTATGGTGTCCACTCCTTTATTTGCGTCAAAATATCCGACTTTGGCCATTCCATCATTTTCGATATTTAAGACATCATATCGTTGGTTAGAATCCCAAAAAGTATTTTTCTTTAGGTCATAAAACCATGTTATATATTTATCTGGCTGTTCTTTCAATATCAATTTAACTGTAACTGCTAAATAGCCACCACTAGGAGAAATTTTATCAATACTTCCAGCCCGAATATTTTTCTCATTTCCTTCAGACGGTATACTAAACAATTCGTTCCCATTTCTATCATATACATAAATTATGTCCCTTAGATATGCGCCCTCTGTGGTATATGAAACACCTGTTGTATCCCGGGTTTTTATTGCCACCGCTTCTCCACTATCAGCAATTAGCGGTTCGGGAGATAAATAACTTATTCTTCCCTTAGGCAACTTCTTTTCCAATATAACTTTTCCGTCGGCATCCCAAATAGTAATTTTTCCTGTCGCTTTTCCTTCCCCTTGAAATGATATTTCTTCCCCGGGTTCATTATCGATTACCGCGACATCATGTTTATTGCTGACTATTCCTAAGAATCTTCCGTTTCTGCTTAATACGGCTCTTTTTATAATCTCCTTCTTTATTTTCAGGGTTTTTATGCTTCCTGTGTCGCCCCCGGTTTTTTCTTCTTCAAATATCGTTTCCGGTTTTAAGGATATCTCTTTTATTAATTTGCCGTCTTCGTCTATTATTTTAACGGTGTCGCTGCCTTCCTCCTGAATTATCCTGCTCCCTTCGCTTTTTGAAGTAGGTGGCAGTTGTTCACTGCCACCGCTTGTTTTGGTTTTGAATGTATCGCAACCAGTAAAGCCGGATATCATTGCCATAACTGCAATTAAGACAAGCGCAGGTATTTTTTTTATGTCGTTAATCCGCGGGTATTTTCTTTTTTCTGACATAAGAGATGAGTCCGCCGCTTCCTATTATTTTTTGTACGAACGGAGGCAGCGGCTCGGCGGCGTGAGTCGCGCCCGTGGAGAGATTTTTAATCGAGCCGGCGCGGGCGTCTATGGCTATTACGTCGCCGTTTTTTATTTTTGCAGTTTCCGTCGATACAAAAACCGGAAGGCCGGTGTTTATGGCATTGCGGAAGAAAATTCTGGCGTATGATTCCGCCACCACGGCCGCCACGCCCGCGGCCTTCAGGGAGATAACCGCGTGCTCCCTTGACGAGCCGCAGCCGAAGTTTTTGCCCGCCACGAGTATGTCGCCCTTGCGGACTTTTTTTACGAAGTTCTCGTCGAGGTCTTCAAGACAATGTTTTCCGAGCTCGGCCGGATCGGTGGTGCTCAGGTATCTGGCGGGTATTATCTCGTCGGTATTTATATTGTCGCGGTATTTGTGCACTTTTCCTTTTATAATCATATTACTTCTCCGGGGTGAGCGATTCGTCCTTTGACGGCGGAAGCGGCGGCTACGTAGGGCGACGCCAGATAAACTTCGCTTTTAGGGTGGCCCATTCTTCCTACGAAGTTCCTGTTGGTCGTGGCCACGCAGCGTTCGCCTTCGGCCAATATTCCCATGTGTCCGCCCAGGCACGGGCCGCACGTGGGCGGAGAAATTACAGCGCCCGCGTCCGTGAATATTTCATAGAGACCTTCGTCGAGAGCGGCGCGCCATACCGTCGGCGTCGCCGGTATGATTATGAGCCGTACGCCGCGGGCGACTTTCCTGTTTTTCAGAATCGAGGCTGCCTGTCTGAGGTCTTCTATGCGGCCGTTGGTGCAGGAGCCGATTACGACCTGGTCGATTTTTATTTTGCCGAGCGATTTTGCCGTCGCCGTGTTCGACGGCAGATTCGGTTTTGATACGGTCGGCTCTATTTTGGCTACGTTTATGTCGTATACTTTTTCGTATTCGGCGTCTTTATCGGAAGAGAATATTTCAGGGCGCGCCCAGCGTCCCTTGCCGTACGCCAGAGTGGTTTTATCGACGGGGAATATTCCGTTTTTACCGCCCGCCTCTATGGCCATATTAGCCATGGAAAAGCGCTCGGCCATGGACAGCCGCGCTATGGCGTCTCCGGTAAATTCCATTGAGCGGTAGTTTGCCCCTTCCACTCCCGTAATTCCTATTATATGAAGGATGATGTCTTTACCCGTCACCCACTTGGCGGCCTTACCGCTCAGACGAAAAAGCATTGTCGAGGGAACCTTCAGCCATACTATGCCGGCGGCGAATATGGCGGCCAAATCCGTCGAGCCCATACCCGTGGAGAATGCTCCCAGCGCTCCGTACGTGCAGGTGTGCGAGTCCGCGCCTATGACGATGTCGCCCGGCTTTACAAGGCCGAGTTCCGGAAGCAGGGCGTGCTCGACGCCGCAATTTCCGCCCTCGTAATAATGGACGATTTTTTGCGCGCGCGCGAACTCCCTTACTTTTTTAACCTGATTGGCAGATGCGATGTCCTTGTTGGGAGTGAAGTGATCCATGACGAGCGCGATTTTGCGCCGGTCGAATACCCTCTTTGCGCCGGTTTTTGCGAATTCCTCCACGGCCAGCGGCGCAGTGACGTCGTTGGCCAGCGCCATATCCACCCGCGCTTCCACGAAGTCGCCGACAATTACGGACTTGCGCCCGGCATGTTTCGCTATGATTTTCTGCGTTATCGTCTGCGGCATATATTTTTTCCCTTAATTTGAGTCAATTGAAAAAACCCGTTATTTGTCATTCTGAGCGAAGCGAAGAATCTCAGTTTTTCACTCGGGATAAACTCCGCGAAGAATCTCGTCTTCCGACGACAAACGAGACCCTTCACTTCGTTCAGGGTGACATTTTGGACACTTTTTCAATTGACTCAATTTCGAGTTCGCATTGCGGGGGCGTTTACAGCGATGCGCGGCTTTTTTTCAATTCCCCGTAAGCCAGTATCTTGTTGACGGCGTTCAGGTAAGCTTTGGCGCTGGCTTCGATGACGTCGGTGGAACTGCCGCGGCCGGAGTAGCTGATACCTTTGTGTTTCAGCTTTACGCTGACCTCGCCCATGGCGTCCTTGCCCGACGAGACGGATTTTATGGCGTAATCTTCCAGCGCCGTCTTGACGCCCGTGATTTTGTCGATGGCTCCGAATACGGCGTCGACGGGTCCGTCGCCTTTGGCTCCGGCGCGGACTTTCTTTTTGATTTTTTTGAGTGTAATCACCGCCGACGGGACCCGCTTTGTCCCAGACGAAAAACTTACACTGTCGAGCGAATATATCTCGTCCATCTCGGCGAATTTTTCGTCGACCAGAGATATCAGGTCGTCGTCGAAGATTACTTTCTTCTTGTCGGCCAGTTTCTTGAAGCGCTCGTATATTTCGTCGATGTCGCTTTCGGCGACGGCGTATCCCATTGCGCCCAGGCGTTTGGCCAGAGCGTGACGGCCCGAGTGTTTTCCCAGCACTAATTGGTTCGACGGTATTCCCACGTCCTCCGGCCGCATTATCTCATAAGTCATGCGATCTTTCAGCACTCCGTCCTGATGGATTCCCGCTTCGTGCGCGAAGGCGTTTGCACCCACCACGGCCTTGTTGGGCTGCGGATGTATTCCCGTCAGCGCGGCGACGGTCCGGCTGGCCAGATGTATCTTGCGGGTGTCGATGTTCGTTACGGCGTCGAATATCCGCGGCCGCACTTTCATCGCCATGACAATTTCTTCGAGAGCCGCGTTTCCCGCCCGCTCGCCTATGCCGTTTATGGTGCATTCCACCTGGTCGGCTCCGCCCAGCACCGCCGACAGGGAATTGGCCACGGCCAGTCCCAGATCGTTGTGACAGTGCACGCTGAACGTCGCCTTTGATGAATTCGGCACGGATTTTTTCAAGTTTCTTATCAATTCGCCGAACTCCTGCGGCATAGCGTAGCCGACGGTATCGGGAATATTTATGGTGGTCGCGCCGGCGGCAATCACGGCTTCTACAATCTTTGAGAGAAAAGCGAAGTCGGAGCGCGATGCGTCTTCGCAGGAGAACTCCACGTCGTCGATCAGCCGTCGGGCCAGTTTTACGGCGTCGACGGCGATGTCCAGCACCTCGGCGCGGGTTTTGCGCAGTTTTTTCTCGATGTGTATGTCGCTCGTTGCGATAAAAGTGTGTACGCGCGGCTTTGTCGAGTAAGAAACCGCCTTGGCGCAGGCCTCAATGTCTTTCGGATGCGCGCGGGCCAGTCCGGCTATTATCGGTCCGCGGATTTCTTTTGCGATTCTTTTTACGGCCTCGAAGTCGTCGGGGCTGGTAATGGGAAAACCGGCTTCCAGCGCGTCGACGTTTAATTCCGCCAAAACGCGCGCGACCTGCAATTTTTCCTTTAAGTTCATGCTGGCGCCCGGTGACTGCTCGCCGTCTCTTAAAGTGGTATCGAATATTTTTATTTTTCTCATTGTGTTTTACCTTTTGTTATTCTGTTTTTTTCGGGGTTGACGAAGCCGCATATCCGACGGCCCCGCCACGTTATTCGGCGGGGGCGATTGCCGATGTCGCCAATTTTTTGTAGTGACAGGTCTCGACCTGTCGCTACTTTGATTCGTTATTTTTATCTTCGGTAAGTCGTTCGCTTCTAAGTCGTTTTTCCATGCTTATCTTGCGGAACCGGATAGCGTATCCCACCAGTCCCGATATAAGATAGAACAGGAATATCACGAATATGGTGTTCTGAGGATAGCTCAAAATAAGAAAGAGCGCCGTGATAACCAGAACCAGAACCTGCACGGATTGCGCGCGGTTTATCCTCAGACGCTTAAATCCGGCGTAGTGTATGCTCGACAGCATCAACAGCGATGTCAGCACCATTGTGATGGGTATGGTTTTCAGGAAAAAAGGCATTTGCTTTTCTATCAACGGTATCGTCTTAAAATTAACCAGCTGTCCCGTCTGGAACAATTCGTAACTCAGCACGAACGAAGAAAGAATTCCGGCGCCCGCGGGCGACGGCAGTCCCTCGAAAAACGTTTCCGGCTCTTCACCGGCGGTTTCCTGGGCTTTCACGTTGTATTTGGCAAGACGTATTGTCACCGCCACGACGTAAAATATCGCTATTGCCACCCCCGGATTGTTCAGTTTGGCCAGAGCCATCTTGTACATCATGAAACTGGGCGCAACGCCGAACGACACTATGTCGGCGAATGAATCCATCTGTACGCCGAATAAACTCTGCGTGTTGGTCAGGCGCGCGACTCTTCCGTCGAGGATGTCGAGAACTATGGCCGCTATGATAAGCCACGCCGCGCGGCTGAAATTGCCTTCGACCGAGGCGAACATAGCCATCATTCCGCAGGCGATGTTGCCCAAAGTGAATATAGTAGGCAGTATGTATATGCCTTTTTTCATTATTTTGCGTCCGTCCGCGGCGTTTTGCGCGCGATTACGCTTGTGCCGCCCGTTACCTTGTCGCCGGGTTTTACGACGGGTTCGTAACCCGACGGAAAAGTCAGGTCGACCTGCGAGCCGAATTTTATTATGCCGATGCGTTCTCCGGCGGCCAGTTTGTCGCCGGGTTTTATCCAGAGCACCAGACGTCTGGCAAGAATGCCTACGATCTGGTGAACCTGAATCGTCGAGCCGCCGGCGGTTTCCATTGTTATGATGTTGCGGACGTTTTCGCCGTGGGCGGCGGATTTCATCGCCGGCAGATATTTAGTGCCGGTGCGTTCCACCGCTTTGACGACGCCCGATGCGGGCGACCTTTGCAGGTGGACGTTGACGACCGAGAGGAATATCCTTATGGTCTTGCGGCCGCCGTCTTCGTCGGCTATTTCCATGACTTTTCCGTCGGCGGGCGACAGAAGAACGTCCGTTCCGTCGGGGATTATCCTTTCGGGGTCGCGGAAGAAATAGCAGAAAAATCCCGCCTTAACAAAGCCGATGGCGGCTATCGCGGCAAGCCATGGCGAGCAAAGGCGGTACGCGAACACCGCCGCGGCGGCGCTTCCCGCCGCGACGAGACCTATTAACGGAAAACCTTCTTTGTTTATCGTCATATGGTTGCTTCTTCAATTTCCCGATAACAACATTCGGGAATGACATGTGATGGACAAGTTTCGCCCGCTACACTCGTAGGACAGGGCGCAACTTGTCCCGAGTGAAACGAGGGATTGCCATTCGCCATATCGTGCGGGATAGCAATCCCGCCGCTACATAATTATTGTAGTTGCCGACCTTGGTCGGCTCGTGATAAAAGAAGCCAAGCAAGCTTGGCAACTACAAAAAACCTGAGTTACTTCTTCAGCCAAGGCATCATCGCGCGGAGTTTTTTGCCGACCTGCTCGATGGGATGCTCGTCAAGCGCTTTGCGCGAGGCGTTGAACATAGGGCGATTGACGAGATTTTCCGTGAGCCATTCTCTGGCGAACTTGCCGTTTTTAATCTCATCGAGCGCTTTCTTCATCTCTTTCTTCGTCTCGGGAGTTATTATTCTGGGACCCATAGCGTACTCGCCGTACTCGGCGGTATCGGAGATGGAATAGTTCATATAGCCGATGCCTTTTTCATAGATGAGGTCTATGATGAGTTTCATCTCGTGAAGGCATTCGAAGTACGCGACCTCGGGCTGATAGCCGGCCTCGATAAGCGTCTCGAAACCGTTTTTTATCAATTCAACCAACCCGCCGCAAAGGACAACCTGCTCGCCGAAAAGGTCGGTCTCGGTTTCCTCGTCGAAAGTCGTTTCGATTACGCCCGCGCGCGTCCCGCCGATGGCTTTTGCGTAGGCGAGCGCGAGTTTTTTGGCTTTTTTCGAGTGATCCTGCCAGACGGCCATAAGCATAGGCACGCCTTTTTTTTCCTCGTACATTCTGCGCACGAGATGTCCCGGGCCTTTGGGCGCGATCATTACGACGTCGGCGTCCTTGGGTGGAACTATCTGCGAAAACCTTATGTTAAAGCCGTGCGAAAATCCTATGACGGCGCCTTTTTTTAAGTTCGGTTTTATCTCGGTGTCCCAGACCTTTTTTTGAACCTGGTCGGGAACGAGTATTTGCACCCAGTCGGCTTTTTTGACGGCTTCGGCGGCCGACATCAGGTTTTTACCTTCTATCCATCCGTGCGAAAGAGCTATTTTGTAATTGTCGGAGCCCTTGACTTCGGCGACTATCGCGGTGATGCCGGAATCTTTCAGCGAAAGAGCGTGTGCGTGGCCCTGCGAGCCGTATCCCAGGATGGCTATCGTTTTGCCTTTGAGTTCCGCCAGGTTTGCGTCTTTGTCGTAATACATCTTTGACATAAATCCTCCGTTTTTGCCTTTGTTCGGCGTTTTTAAAATTGCGTATAAATAAAAAAGACCTTTGTGCCGCGCCTGCGAGATAATCGTCGAGTGTTTGAGTATATAAAAAAGGTGGAGATTTTCAAAAAACCACCCGCGGAGTAATGTTTTTTTTGTTTATTGTTTTCGTTTTTAGAAGCCCCGTCTGTTTTTCGAGAATCCCATTTTGAGCGTTTATGAGGAAGTGGTTTTGAGGGATTAATCGGTTTCACTTGTCCGACGAAGGCGCATTCATTTCATCAAGTTCTTGAACTTGATGATGCGACGAGGAGTTTGAAACCGCCTCAAAATCACGACGATTGCTCAAGCGGGTTCGAGAAAAACAGACAAGAAAAGCGCCCCAAATATGGTAAAATAATAAAAATTCATATTTGCGTATCCGAGGAGGTTTTTATGCGCGTAACGATAGGCATAGTGTTGGGAATTGCCTCGCTATTTTGGGCGGTGTCTATGCGGGGCGGCGGACTTGATCTTCGGCAGATGATTTTGTTCATCAATATACCCTCTGCGCTTTTTCCGGCGCTGGGCGTAGTCGCCTCGATGCTGGTAAGTTACCGCGCCGCGGATATAATCCGAAATTTTAAAATGTGCCGCCTTGTCCGCCGCAACAAGATAATTATCGACGAGGATACGTCCCGCGAACTCGCGCAGTTTTATGATTCGCTCGGAGTTTATTCGATTGCATGGTGCGGTATCCATACTATACTGGGTTTAGTGCTTATGGCAGCCAATCTCACCGACCCTGCGCAGTTACTATCTGGATTTGCGATCTCCGCGCTAAGTATTTTGTACGGGCTCGCGGTGGCATATCTAATTTTCTTTCCGCTTTCAAGACGGTTCTCCCGCGAATGGAAAAAACGGTAAAATATCTCTACGAATTCGTCTTTCCCGACGGCATAAAGCGGGATTTCACCGTGGAACTCGACGCGGTTACGCTTGCTCTTAAAATCCCGCCGCGCGCTGCGGCGGATTATCCCGACTGGACAAAACTCGATTTTCATAAATGCCCTGTTTGTCCGCTTGATACCGAAAGTCATCCGCATTGCCCGGCCGCGCAGGCGTCGTCGGTGATACTTGATTTTTTCAAAGACAGAATTTCCTACGAGGATGTCGACGTAAAAATAACGGGCGAGGCGCGCGGCTATTTCAAAAAGGCCAAACTGCAGGAGGCCGTTGGCTCGCTTCTGGGACTGCTTATGGCCTCGTCGGGCTGTCCGGTGCTTGAAAAATTGAAACCGATGGCGATTCTCCATTTGCCTTTCGCCAAGTCGTCGGAGACGGTTTACAGAGTCGTTTCGATGTATCTGATGTCGCAGTATTTTGTGATGAGAAGGTGCGGCAAGCCGGACTGGACGCTGAAAAATCTTTCCAAAATTTACGCCGCCGTCAGGGCGGTCAACAAGGCCTTCAGCCGCCGGATAATGTCGGTCATAGAAAAAGACGCCGGCGCCAACGCCCTTGTGATTCTGGATTGTTTCGCGCTGGCCGCCACAATGTCCATAGACAACGAGCAGATAAAAAAACTCGAAGGTCTTTTTGAGTCGTATTTAAGAGAAGTGGTTAGTGGTTAGTGGCGAGTGGATAGTTAAAGGCACTAACCACTATCCACTAACCACTGCCTCTATTGGAGCATCAAATGATATTCTGGCTGCTTTTACTGACAATAATAGTATGGGGCATAGCGCCCATCATCGACAAAGTCGCCGTGGAGGGCACGTCGCCTTACATCGGCAATATTTACAGGTCGTTGACGATAGCTTTTGTAATGGTGGCGATAACGTTTTTTTCCGGCGAGTTGAAATATGCTTTCAAGATGCCGATGAAAAATGCGCTCTACTATGTAATGAGCGGATTATTGGCCGGCGGTATCGGAGTAATCGCCTACTACAAGGTCCTTCAAATCGCCCCGACGTCCAAAGTTGTGCCGCTGGCGGCATCCTATCCGCTGGTGACAGCCGTTTTGAGCATGGCTTTTCTGGGGGAAAAAGTAACTCCCGCGCGTTTTATCGGAACGGCTCTGATAGTGGCCGGAATTTATCTGGTTAAGTGAAAAAGAAGTGGTTAGTGAATAGTGGCGAGTGGATAGTTAAAGGCACTAACCACTAACCACTAACCACTATCCACTATCCACTTTATGTATAAATATCACGAAACATTCGATGTCATTGTGGTGGGCGCCGGCCACGCCGGCTGCGAAGCCGCTCTTGCGGCCGCCCGCCTCGGCGCCAGGACATTGCTTCTTACGCAAAATCCCGACACGCTTGCGCGGATGTCGTGCAATCCTTCCGTCGGAGGAGTGGCCAAGGGGCAGTGCGCCGCGGAGATCGACGCTCTGGGCGGAGCCATAGCACGCGCGGCCGATTTCGCGGGGCTGCATTTTAAGGTTCTCAATTCTTCAAAGGGCGCCGCCGTGCGCTCGCCGCGCGTTCAGTGCGACCGCGGGATTTACGCGGCCGCGATGAAAGGATTCGTCGAGAGAGAACCGCTGATTGCGCTGCGGCAGGGCGAGGCGCTCGAAATTACCGCCGGCGACGGCGGGGTGAGCGGAGTCGTGGCCACGCCGGGCATATTTTATCCCGCCAAAGCGGTGGTAGTGGCCGCCGGAACTTTTCTTAACGGCATTATCTTTGTGGGACTCAACAGTATGAAAGGCGGCCGCCTGTCCGAACCGCCGTCGGAAAAATTATCCTCATCGCTTGCTTCGCTGGGCATAGAAATAAAACGGTTTAAGACGGGAACGCCGCCGCGATTGTCGGGCCGCACGCTTGAGCTCAGCGGCTTGCGCGAGCAAAAATCCGACGACCCGATAGAGCCCATATCGCTTTTTTCGCCCGTCTCGCCGCGTCCGCTTTTATCCTGTCATTTAACGCACACCAACGAAAAAGCGCACGAGGCCATAAGAAAAAATCTCGACCGCTCTCCGCTTTATTCAGGGATGATAAAATCCGCCGGCCCGCGTTACTGTCCGTCGATAGAAGACAAAGTGATGAAATTTCCGCACAGGGCGTTTCATCACATATTTCTGGAGCCGGAGGGGTTCGATACCGACGAGTATTACGCCAACGGAGTTTTTACGAGTATGCCGGAGGACGTGCAGTACGAAGTTGTCCGCGCTCTGGCCGGCTGCGAGCGCGCCGAAATAGTGCGCTACGGCTACGCCGTCGAATACGATTATTTCGACCCTGCGCGGCTCAAGAGCACGCTTGAGACAAAATCCGTCGATAATCTTTATCTGGCCGGACAAATCAACGGCACCACGGGTTACGAGGAAGCCGCGGCTCTCGGTCTTATGGCCGGTATAAACGCCGCGCTTAAAGTACAGGGGAAAGAGCCGTTTTCGCTTCGCCGCGACGAGGCATACATCGGCGTTCTTATAGACGACCTTGTGACGAAAGGCGTGACCGAGCCGTACCGGCTGTTTACGTCGCGCTCGGAGTACCGGCTCAGTGTGAGATGGGACAACGCCGATCTGCGCCTTATGCCTAAGGCCTTCGCGCTGGGATTTTTCGACGAGAAACTCCGCCGCGACTTCGACGGGTACAGAAATGCCGTCGAAATTGCCGCGGAATCTCTGAGGGCAAGGGGCGCCGCGCCCGACATCGCGCCGGAGGACGTGAAACGGGATCTGGATTACGCGCCGTCCGACGATTCGCCGTGGACGCGCGGCCGCGCCGCCCGTCAGGCGGCTACGATTATCAAGTACGACGGCTATATCCGGCGGCAGAGCGTTTCGGTGGAGCGTCTCAAAAAACTCGACTCCAGAAAAATCCCGGCGGATTTCGATTACGATACTTTGAAGGGCGTTCTCAACGAAACCAGAGAAAAACTCAAGAAAATCCGCCCGTCTAATCTGGGGCAGGCGATGAGAATATCCGGCATTACCCCGACGGACGCGGCTATCTTTCACATACATCTTGAAAAAAAATCGCGCCGCGCGTCCGGGCCGTCGGTCGGACAAAGCGGTCACGACAAACACAAATGAAACTTCTGGAAGAAGTTCTTAAAAAACATATCGCGCCGCCGGATATACCCGCTGCGCTTGAACGTTTCCGCTTTTTGCGCGAAGAAATCAAAAAAAGAAACGAGACGGTCAATCTCACCGCGATTACCGGCGACGACGGAATCGAGGTCAGGCATTTTATAGATTCGCTGGCGGCCATAGACGCCGGAATCGGCCCCGATGACTCGCTGCTTGACGTCGGAGCGGGCGCGGGTCTGCCGGGACTGGCGATAAAAATCGCGCTGCCGCGGCTGAAACTGTCTCTTGCGGAATCCGTCCAAAAGAAAGCAGCTTTTATTGCCGACGCCGCGCGCGCTTTGGGATTCGACGACGTAAGCGTTTATCCTGTCCGCAGCGAAGACCTTCCGCCGGAACTCCGCGAAACTTTTGATACGGTGTGCGCCCGCGCTCTGGCGAAGCCGCCGGTCGCCGCGGAACTTATGCTGCCGTGGGCCAAGGTCGGCGGGCGATGTCTTCTCTACGCCGCCTCGTCGGTAAAATCCGACGGCCTGTCGCGCGTCTGCGCGGAACTCGGCGGCGAGGTGTCGGCCGAAATTGATTACGCGCTGCCCCCCGAACCTTCGCGCGGAGGCGACGGCCCATCTGCCAGAAAAATAATAGTAATCCGCAAAATCCGCCCGTCTCCCGTAAAATATCCGCGCCGCGCCGGTCTTGCGGCGAAAGCCCCGCTGATCTGAGTGGTTCTTTGACCGCCTAAGTATCCTGCGTTTTCTTCATTCCGCTTCTTTTTTTGTAGAATAAGATTATTGAAAAAGTCCGACATTGTCTCCCTGAACCCTTCGCTTTTGTCACCCTGAGTGAAACGAAGGGTCTTGTTGCCCGTCGCACTACGAGATGTTTCGCGGAGTTTATCCTGAGCGAACAACTGAGATTCTTCGCGGAGTTTATCCTGAGGCGACGGAGATTCTTCGCTACGCTCAGAATGACAACCGCCGAAGGACTCAGAATGACAAAGCAAGGGTTTTTCAACGGTCTTTAGAATATCCATTAACTATGAACGAAAAATGGCTTCTTGAATTTCTGAAAGCGTTCCGGCTGTGCGTCACCAATCTGCGCATATATCCCCTGAACAACTCCAGCGTAGTCAACGCGCTTAATACCGTGGCAAATTTTCTCGACGAGCATCTGGCGCAAAACGATTCTCTGACTTTTACCGAACTGTCCGGAAAGGCCGGTGTGGCGGGATTTGAAAATACTTCTCAGGAAGTAAAATCCATGGCGGAGGATATCGGCAGGAATTTTTCCAGATGCCGCGTATCGTCGATAACCATCAAGAGGGGTTATACGCGCGAAGAACTCGTCTACATTATGCAGAACCTGAGCAAGTATTTCCGCGACGACTGGCAGAAAGATTCCGCCGAAAAAGGTTTCGCTCATCTGGGTTTTAACCTGGTCAAATATGTCGCCGTGACCGACGAACAAACTGTTGTGGACAAGATTTCGGTGCTCATCGGTGAAAGAGGTTCCGACGTGGCGGGGATAATGTCGGCTCTCAAAGAAGTTTACGACGATATGGAATATCTTCCGGCGGCGGCCCGTCCGTCGGTGACTACACAACTTGCCGTGGAGCTTTCAAAACAGCCGCCCGAGGTGCTCAAGGAAATATTCGAGCGCGACCTGCCGCCCAAGATAGAGGAAAGCGGCATAAAAGACAAACTTCTCGCGGCGCTCACGAAAGATAAAATCACCGATGTTTATCAGCAAATCACCAAATGGTACGGCGACATAAAATCAGCGGGTGTTTCGGATTTCGAGGCCGTGGAACAGCTTGACCGCCTCAAAAAGTTTCTCTCCAAGTTGCTTGAATGTTCGGCTTCCCGCGAAGTGCCGTTTCAGATATACGAAGATTTGTGCAATCTGGGGCTCATCGAAAATATACCCGACTGGGCCGGCGGTAAAACTCTGCCCGAGAATCTTTTGGAGCAGCTGGACATTATAAAACACATAGGGGAGGAAGAGCTGGTTTCCTCGATATGGGCGGAGAAACTGCCGGAACTGACGGAAAAACTTGTCTCCGCGCAGATGCGCGAAGAAATAATAAAGCTTATTTTGAAAATTACGGCCAATCACAAAAACCCCGACAGTCAAGTAAGGGAAAAAGCCGCCGCGGCTCTGTCGTCGGCGATAAAAGTGCTTAAAGCGCGCGGCTATGAAAATCTTTTGGCGGTGAGCGAACACCTTTTTGCCGAATGGCTGGACGCTGAAAGCGCGGCGCCGGTTTACGAGCCGCTTGCCGGCATACTTTTTGACCGGATCGTCAACCGGATTTTGAATTCGGAGTATGAGCAGGCGCAGAATCATTACGAACTTATGCGCAAACTCTCGTCAGAAATCGACAGGGACGAAGAAAAAAGAAAATACCTTGCCGCGTTCATTTCACGCCGCAGCCCGAAAATAATACCGATACTCCTCAACGACATAAAATCTTCCGACGAAGTCCGCAAAAAGAACGCTTTCGAATTTTTGTCTAAAATCGGCGACGACGCGCTGGATCCTCTGGTTAAGATAATAAAGGAAGTGGACGACGCGCATCTGAGGATGCTGGCCGCGGGCATTCTTAAAAATCTGGGCGATCACGCGATAATCAGGATAAAAGAAGAGCTGAATCTGGGTCTCGTCAAGGAAGAAATACGCAGATTTCTCGAGGTGCTTAAATTTATCGGCGACGGCAGTTTTTTTGAAGAGGTCAGGCAGCTTATGCGGTATCCCGACCGCGAAATAAAACAGGAAATACTGCGTTACGCAAGTCATATAGATATTCCCGACGTCGATAAACTTCTCATAGAGAGTTTTAAGGATCCCGATGTGTCGCGCCTTGCGGTAAAACTGGCCGCGGGACGCCGTTCGCCGGAGGTGATACCGTCGTTGATACAACTTATGATGTCATCCCGCGACTGGGAACTCAGAGAGGAAATCGCCATAGCCATGGGCGACCTCGCCGATAAAAAGTTTGCCAAACCGCTTATCGAATTGTTATCGTCGCCCAGAGGTCTCTTCCGCGCTATGAGTATGCAGCAGGAGCGCGCGCGGCTTCGCGCCGCATACGTTATGAGGCGCTTCGGGGAATCGCCGGAAATCATCAGGGAGCTTAAAAAGGCCTCGCGCGACAAGTCGCACGCCGTCGCGGTTACCGCCGCCGAATCCCTTAAAATACTTGAGACGGGCATGTCGTCGACAAAAGGAATTAAAAGATGAAACTCTCCGACGTAAAAATAAAAAACAAATACGCCCAGGGCATCGAATTGCCCCTTAAAAACGCGACCCTGATTATGATAGTGGCGCCCAAGGGTTACGCGGCCTGCGGTTACTGGAATATCGCCGCGGCGGAAAAATTCGGCGACGCGGCCTTCATTGTGCGCGGCGTAAAGAATATCGACGAAGCGCTCGACGCGGCAGTCGCCGACGTAACGCCCGCGGCGCGGCGGCGAGGCATTAAGAGCGGTATGATTTGCCGCAAAGCCCTGGAAAAACTCTTTTGAACTCCCGCCGACCCCGCCCGCAGCGGCCCTTTGCGGATTACACAATAACTCTCGACACGGAAAAAATGACGGCGGGCGGCAGATGTCTTGCCCGCGCCGACGGCAAGGTTTATTTTGTCGAAGGCGCGCTGCCATCGGAGCGCGTTTCGGCCGCCGTGACTTCCGCCGGCAAAAGTTTCGCGGAGGCGACGGCGCGGTCGGTCGAAAGGCCGTCGACGTTCAGAATCGAGCCCGCCTGTCCGTTGCATTTTCGTCCTTCGGACGACTTCGCCGCAAGACATTTTTGCGGCGGGTGCGATTGGCAGCACATAGATTATCCGTTTCAACTCGAGCTTAAAAAACAAATATTGTCGGATGCCTTGCTGCGCACCGGCAAAATAAATTTGAAGCCCGAATCCATGGAAATAGAGCCCTCGCCCGCGCGTTTCAGATACCGCAATAAAGCGCTGGTGCCTTTCGCCCCGTCTCTAAAGGGCGGCGGCGACTCCGGCGAAAATGTGATTCGCGCCGGATTTTTCGCGCGCGGTTCGCACGAAATAGTGTCCGCCGAAGATTGCCCGCTGCAGCCCGAAATCGTTTTCAAAATCGTTTGCTTCGTCAGAGAAAATGCGGCGCGTCTCGGCATAAGACTTTACGAGGAAGACGCCGCCCGCGGTTCTTTGCGGCATTTGTACGTGCGCGCCGCCGCCGGCTCTGACGAGATTCTGGTAGGTTTTGTGGTCAATCCGGCGGATACCCGTCCTGAATCCTACGCCGCGCTTGCCGCGTCCGTAACGGCCGGATTTCCGTCGGTGCGCGGAGTTCTGCTGAATGAGAATCCGTCGCGCACGAACGTAATATTCGGACGGAAATGGAGCACGCTTGCCGGATGCAATAGTGTCACCGAGGTCTTGTCCAACGGAATACGGCTGCGTCTTACCGAGGGCGCGTTTTTTCAGGTGAATACGCCGGTGGCGGAAAAACTTTACGAATACGCCGTGTCCGCGCTCGCGCGTCCCGCAAAACTTCTGGACATTTATGCCGGTGTCGGCGGTTTCGCCCTGCACGCGTCCCGCGCCGGCATTGCAGAAATCATTGCCGTTGAGGAAAACGAAACCGCGGTTAACGACGCCATAGTCAACGCGCGCTTCAACGACGCGGGTAATATAACTTTTTACGCGCTCTCCGCCGAGAAGTTTTTGTCCCGCCCGCCGCGCCCGGCGCGCGGCGCTTCGATAATTGTCGACCCGCCGCGCTCGGGACTGGGCGCGGAGATTATCGACGGGATAGCCGCCATGCGGCCCGCTGAAATGGTTTACGTATCGTGCGATCCGGCAACCTTCGCGCGCGACGCGGGGATACTCGCCGGCAAGGGATATGAACTGTCGGGCATTCGCCTCTTCGATATGTTTCCGCAGACGCATCACCTCGAAACCGCCGCACTCTTTCGTCTCAAAAACAGGGTTATTTGATATAATAAAACCGTTGAAAAACCCTTGCTTTGTCATTCTGAGGCCTTCGGCGAGCGTCATTCTGGGTCCTTCGGCGCCGTCATTCTGAGCGTAGCGAAGAATCTCATAATGCCTCAGGATAAACTCCGCGAAGAATCTCGTAATTCGACGGACAACGAGACCCTTCACGGATCCTGACCTGAGCCAAAGCGAGACCCTTCGTTTCACTCAGGGTGACAATGTCGGACTTTTTCAACAATCTCATAATCTTCCGTTGTCGTCCGAATCTGACACGTCTTGCGACCTTTTATAAATTATGGATTACGGTAAAACTGTAAATCTGCCTAAAACGTCGTTTTCCATGAAGGGAAATCTTCCGGTCAAGGAACCACGGTTTCTTGAGTTCTGGAAGACCACCCCGCCCCGTCGCGCGTCTATGCCGCCGTCGGCGAAAAAGTTTATTCTTCACGACGGCCCGCCCTACGCCAACGGTCACATTCACATCGGCACCGCGCTGAATAAAATACTGAAGGATATTGTCGTCAAGCACCGCGCGCTTTCCGGATTCGTCGCGCCGTTCGTCCCCGGGTGGGACTGTCACGGCCTTCCGATAGAGCAGCACGTTCTCAAAGAATCGGGCGCTGACCACAAAAAAGCGACGGATCCGTCGGGATTCAGAAAACAGGCCGCAGCTTTCGCGATGAAGTTTGTGGGTGTGCAGAAAGAAGAATTTAAGCGTCTCGGGGTTTTCGCCGAGTGGGAAAACCCCTATCTCACGCTGGCTCCGTATTATGAAGCCGCCATAACGGAAACTTTTGCCGCGCTCGTCGACAAGAATCTTATTTATCGCAAGAAAAAACCCGTATATTGGTGTCCCACCTGCCGCACCGCGCTGGCCGACGCCGAAGTCGAATACGCCGATCACATATCACACTCCGTTTACGTCAAGTTCCGTCTGGAATCTCCGGCGCCGGCCTTCGCGCAGGATAAACGCCTGACGTCCGGAGCCGTCAGCGCGGTTATATGGACCACTACGCCGTGGACTCTTCCGGCAAACGTGGCGCTGGCTTTCAGCCCGTCGGAAAAATATTCGGTCATACGTCTTGCGGGCGGTTCAAAAGGCGACATGTTGATTGTCGCAACACGCCTTAAAGAGGCCTTTTTGACGAAAATCGGCGCCGCGGCCGGAGAAATCATCGGTGAATTTGACGGTAAAACTTTTGAGCGCGCGGTATTCGTCAATCCTCTTAACGCCAATAAATCTACGGGAACACTTGCCGATTTTGTCAGTATGGAAGACGGCACCGGCATAGTTCACATAGCGCCCGGACACGGCGCGGAAGATTTTGGAGTCGGAACGAAATACGGACTTGCCACTCTTTCTCCGGTGGACGACGGCGGAGTTTTTACCGACGAAGCCGGCGAGTTCGCGGGGCACAAGGTCTTCGCGGCCAATCCCCTCATAACCGAAAAACTTAAACAGTCCGGCGACATACTTTACGAAGAAAAAATAACACACTCCTATCCGCACTGCTGGCGCTGCAAGCGCGCCATAATTTTCCGCGCCACCGAGCAGTGGTTTCTCGACGTCAACACGTCGGGGCTCAAAAAATCGCTGCTGGAAGAAATAGAAAAAGTCGATTGGGTGCCTGCCTACGGCAAAAACCGCATATCGTCGATGGTCGCGCAGCGTCCCGACTGGTGCCTGTCAAGACAGCGGTTGTGGGGCACGCCCATACCGGTTTTCTACTGCGAATCGTGCGGCGGGCATTTGCTTGACTCCTCGATAATCCGCCGCCTCGCCGATTTGTTTCGGCGTGGCGGCTCCGATGTCTGGTACGAGAAAACCGCCGCCGAGTTGCTTGCTCTGGCCGGACGTCCCGACGCGACGTGCCGCAAATGTTCGTCGAAAAACTTTCGCAAAGAAACGGATATATTCGATGTATGGTTCGATTCGGGGGTTTCAAGTTTCGCGGTTTTGGACCCACGCAATTTCGAGGGCCTCGCGCCCCCGGCGGATTTGTATCTGGAAGGTTCGGATCAGCACCGCGGCTGGTTTCAGACGTCCCTTATACCGTCGGTGGCGCTGCGCGGGCGCGCGCCGTATAAAAAAGTTTTGACCCACGGTTTCGTGGTCGACGGCGCCGGCAAAAAAATGTCGAAGTCCACGGGGAACGTCATCGCGCCGGAAGCCGTAATAAAGCAGTACGGAGCCGACATTCTGCGCCTCTGGGTAGCCGCGTCCGATTACAGCGAGGATGTGAGAATCTCGCCTGAGATAATGACCGGTCTTGCCGAAGTTTACAGAAAAATCAGAAATACCATGCGTTACATTCTGGGTAATATTTCCGATATGCCGCCCGCCGCGCGTCTCGATTTCGCCCGTCGCCGCGAAATGGCGGCTTCCGTTCCGGGAGTGTCTGTCGACGGATATATTTTCGACAGGTTGCTGGCCACATCCGCCCTCTGCGACAAGGCCTATGAAGATTATCAGTTTCACAAGGTAGTTTATTACCTCAATAATTTCTGCGTAAACGATTTGAGTTCGTTTTATTTCGACATCCTCAAAGACCGGCTGTACACTTTTGCGGCGAACTCCGCCGAAAGGCGCTCGGCGCAGTCGACGCTGGAGGATATTTTTCTATTAATCGTAAAATACGCCGCGCCCATACTTCCTTTTACGGCGGAGGACGCCTGGCAGTGTTATCTTGCCGACCGCCTCGACAAAGGATTCGCGGATTCTCCGAGCGTATTCGCCCGCGAATTTCCGGATTTTCTCTCGTGTTCGGGAAAGTCCGATTACGATGTCTTTCGGGCGGATGCCGGAATTTTGTCCGGCTGGGAATACATACTCGAAGCCCGCGCCGCCGTCAACGCCGAGATAGAAAAACTTCGCGCTTCCGGCGCCGTAGGCGGGTCGCTTGAGTGCGAAGTCGAAGTGTCCGCGAAGTCGGCGGACGCGATGAGCGCGCTTAAAAAATATTCCGCGGATTTGCCGTCGGTGTTTATTGTCTCGTCGGTAAAACTCTCCGCCGTTTCGTCCGACGGCCTCACGCGCGTGTCCGCCGCAAAATCCCCGTCGGCCAAATGCGCCCGATGCTGGAACCACAGGGCCGACGTGGGTCTCGACCCCGCGCTCGGCGATGTCTGTTCGCGTTGCGGCGCCGTGCTGAAATCACTCGGGATAACGAACGCGGAGGCCGGCCAATGAGACGTCTTGCCGTTATCGGCGCCGCGATCCTCGCGCTCGACAGAATTTCCAAGGTCATCGTGAGAGGCACGATGATATACGGAGAGTCGATAAAGATACTCGATTTTTTCAGAATAACCTACGTGGAAAACACCGGAGCGGCTTGGGGGCTTTTGAACGCGGGCGGATACAGCAATTACTTTTTTTTGTTTTTTAACCTGGCGGCCATCATTTATATAATACTCAATTACGGACGCTTCGTTGTCGATAAATACTCCGCGCTTGCATGGACATTCGTGGCCGCAGGCGCCATAGGAAACCTCGGCGACAGGATATTCGTCGGAGCCGTGATTGATTTTATCGACGTAAAAATATTCGGCTATGACTTTCCGGTTTTTAACTTTGCCGACGCGGCGCTGACCGCCGGCGGATTTCTTTTCGCATTTTCGATTCTTAGGGCGGCGCCGATTTTTCGCCGCGCGCATTCTCAACAGTAATTTATGTTTCCCACTATTCTTAAAGCGGGTTTCCTTTCCATCCGGACTTACGGCGTATTTCTGGCCGCGGCCTTTCTTCTGGGTATGCGCCTTGTCGTAAAGAAAACGGCGCGTCTGGGAATTTCCGACGACGAATCCGGAAAATTATTTTTATGGATTCTGCCCTCGGGTATCGTCGGCGCGCGTTTGCTTTATGTTTTTATCGAAGGCGGTTTCGACGCCGCGTCGCCGCTGGACGCTTTCAGAATCTGGGAGGGGGGGCTTCATTATTTCGGAGGTCTTGCCGGAGCCGTGGCCGCCGTCGCCGCTTTTTCAGTGCGCCATCGCAGTTTTCCGATGTGGAAGTTTGCCGACGCCGCCGGGCCGTCGCTGGCTTTGGGGCTTGCCGTCGGTAAAATCGGATGTTTTTTCGCGGGTTGCTGCTACGGCAGAGAGTGTTCGCTGCCATGGGCGGTGGTTTTTGAGCATCCGGATTCGCTGGCGATACGGGGGCTGCCTCTTCATCCAGTTCAACTTTACGAAGCGGCGGTTTATTTCTTAATATTCGCGGCGGCGGAATCCCTGTACCGGTTTCTTCCCCGCGATGTCGACGGCGAATCGTTCTGGTTTGCGGTTTTTATGCTTTCGTTCGCAAGATTTATTCTTGAAACATTGAGATGGGAAGAAGCGCGGTGGCTGGGTGTTTCCTCCGGCGGTATCGCCGCTGCCGTCGCCGCGATTGCGTCCATAGGATGCATGGTGTTTCTTAGGATTCGCGCCCGCCGCACGGGCGCGACTATCGGACATGTTGCGCATTGAGGTCTTGAAAAGGTGATAAAAACAATTGTCGTCAAAGCCCGCGATGGCGTAAAATATACCCGTCTTGACGCTTTGCTTGCCACGGAGTTTCCTGAAATGTCCCGCAGTTTTTTTCAGAAACTCATAGAGTCGCGAAAGGTTACCGTAGACGGTGTCTGCGGCAAAAACCGCTCGCGTGTCGTCGGCGGCGAAACCGTTTCATGGGACGAGCCGCCGCCTGTTCCGGCGTTATTGGCTCAGGACATTCCTCTCGACATAATTTACGAGGACGACGACATCATAGGCGTAAACAAGCCGGCCGGGTTTGTTGTGCATCCCGCCTGCGGACATCCCCACGGCACGCTTGCCAACGCTCTTAGCGGTCTTGCCTCGTCGCGCGGAGAGTCGTGGCGGCCGTATCTGGTTCACCGTCTGGACAAAGACACCACCGGAGTTATGATTGCGGCAAAAAACGAGCGGGCCAAGGTAAAACTCTCCAATCAATTTAAGGCGCGCACGGTAGCCAAAACTTATATAGCCGTAGTCAAGGGCGTTGTGTCGTTCGGCAAGGCCGTTATTGACGCGCCGCTGGGCCGCAGCGCGTCGAACCGGTTTGTCGTGGAGGTCGGCGCCGGCGCGCGCAAAGAGTCGCTGACCGAAATAGAAAAAATCGCGGAGACCTCGACGCTGAGCGTGTTCGCGGCGCGCCCGAAAACAGGCAGAACGCACCAGATAAGGGCGCATTTCGCCTACATAGGACATCCGATACTCGGCGACACACTTTATGGCGGCGCGGCCGACGGAGTGTCGCGCCCGCTGCTGCACGCATTGCGGATAGAGTTCGATCACCCCGTTTCCGGCCGCCGGATAAAGTTGCGCGCTTCCGTGCCGCCGGATATGGCAAAATATGTTTCGGGAGTAAAACTATGAAAATCGTAAAAATAATATCATACGCGCTTCTCGTAAGCATTCTTCTATTTTTGGGTTTTTTAAGAAGAATAGCGCTGCGTCCGGCGGCCGATATAGAACTGCATTTCAATATATCCGCCGCGCTCGACGGTACGGCGGCCACGGAGGTTGTGGCCGACAGGATATTGTCTATCGAGGGCGTTAAGGACGTGCGGGTGAGAAAGTCGCAGACGATTTTTGAAGAATACCGCAAAGATAAAATAATTTCCGAAAAGATCCGTATGGAAGAAAATCCTTTCGGCGACTACCTGAACGTTTATCCCGAGACGCTGGACGCCGGCGTGGCCGCGCTCGCCGCCAAAATCGCCTCGACGGGCGGCGTGGAGGATATTGCCTACGACCGTCAAGCCGTTACGATTTACAGGCGGTTGAAGATCGTTGTCGGATACATTTCCATCGCCGCCTCGGCGGTCGCCGCTGGAGCTTTTATTATAGCTGTGATAACGATAATCGCCAAGGTGCGCGCGTCCGGCGCCGCGGGAGCTCTTAAAACGCTTCCTTACCTGTTTTATCTTGTGCCTGTATCGGCGGTATGTTACGCGGGTTTTATGGCCATAGCCCGTCACGAGGGATTTCCTTTCGATTATGCCGCCAACGGGATTCTTCTTGCGGCGGCTTCCGCCATAGCATCGGTGGTGTATGCCGAATAAGAACACGGCGACTATCGGATTTGCGGCTGGCGGTTCTTTGTTTTGCCGCGGGCGCCGCGCCGCGCTCATAGCGCTGCTGTCGGCGGCGGCTGTGACGGCCGCGATTCCGTCCTCTGTTATGTCGTCGGAAAAAAAGATAAAAGAATACGACAAGGAAATCAAAAGCACTTCCGCGGAACTCAAAAAGATCGAGGACGACCTTCGCAAAAAACGCGGCGAGCGCGACGCGGAGCGCCGCAAGGAAGAAAGTTTTCGCAAAGAACTTAAGCGGATTGATTCGGCGTTGTCGTCGTTGAACGCGCGCCGAAGAGAGATAAATGTTCAAATCCGCCGCGCCCGCGTTCGTCTTGTCGATGCGCAAAAATCTCTTTCGAGCGCCCGTTCGGGAGTCAGCAAATCCGGCGCGGAACTTAAAAGAACCGCAAACCTTTTGTGGCTCAACAAAAATATGTATTCGGTTTTTGACGCCGGAGCGCGAAGATTTGAGAGCAGGGATATAATGTTGTCCCGCAAAGATACGTTCAGGAATGCCTGCCGCATCGAGAGCGATTGCGAGGCGCAGGTGGTCAAATGGGACGCCGCCGCCAAAGAATTGGCCGCTCTCGAAAAAAAGATGGGAGAAAATCTGGATCAGCAGAAAATCCTCAAAGAAGAGAAAGGCCGGCTTCTTACCGACTCAACGGCCAGAAGAGTGGCCATCGAGGACGAAATAAAAGAATTGGGCGAAACGTCCAAAGCACTTCACGATATGATTTCGCAGCTTGAGACGAAAAAAAAGCAGACCGGCGAAGAATTGCTCGCGCGCGCCCGCGATAGAGCCGCGTCGTCGAAATATCAGGGGACGCTCGACTGGCCTGCCCGCGGAGACATAGTTCTTAAGTTCGGCAAGAACAAACGCGACGACATAGATACGCCCATAATATCCAACGGCATAAGAATCAAGCCGTCCGGACATTCCGATGTTTTGGCCTCGGCCGGCGGAGAATGTGTTTTTGCCGGCAGTTTCCGCAGCTACGGACAGATGGTGGTAATAGATCACGGCGGCACGCTTTACACCGTTTACGGTATGCTCGACGAAATAACCGTCTCCGACGGCGAAAAACTTTCTGCGGGACAGAAAATCGGGTCGTCCGGAAACGGCGCCGACGGAGTCGTATATTACGAGGTCCGGCACGACGGGCATCCCGTTGATCCTCTCAACTGGCTTAAAAGATAGGCGGCGGGAGACGGTAGTAAGATATTGCCGCGCAATGACAAATTACGGGTTTTTTTTCAACAATCTCACTTATGTTGATCGGAGGAATATATGAATAAGAAAATCACGATTGCACTTTGCGCCGCGGCGTTTTTGGGCGCGGTTTTAAGTTCGCCGCGCGCAAGACAGCCGCTGGCGTCGGCCTCGGCGAAAATCGACCAAACCTACGAGCAACTCCGTCTTCTCGTCGATATAATGACGATAGTCCGCGAGAATTATGTCGAAGAAAAAGAAAACAAAGATCTGGTAACCTCCGCCATAAAGGGAATGGTGCGCGACCTCGATCCGTTCTCGCAATTTCTGGAGCCCCGGGAATACAAGGATATGAAAACGGAGACGGAGGGGCAGTTCGGCGGCCTGGGCATAAGAATTTCGGTGCGCGACAACTGGCTCACCGTCGTCACGCCTATTCCCGGAACACCCGCATACAAGCTCGGAATTCTGCCGGGCGACAAGATAATAAAAATCGAGAAAGAATCCACTCAGGGGATGTCCGTCAACGACGCCGTTGGCAAACTCCGCGGAACTCCGGGAACAAAGGTGACTATAACCATTGCCAGGGAAGGGGAAAAAGAGCCGGTCGATTACACCATCACGCGCGACGTGATAAAAATAGATTCGATTCGCCATAAGACGCTGAAAGGGGATTACGGGTACATAAAAATCAACGAGTTTTCGGCCAGCACCGATAAGGATTTGAAGAAAGCGCTTGCCGAGCTCACGAAGCAAAACGTTAAATATCTCGTGCTGGACTTAAGAAATAATCCCGGCGGGCTGCTCGACGTGGCCGTGGACACGGTAAAAGAATTTTTGCCGTCGGACAAACTTGTGGTTTATACCAAGGGGCGCCGGCCGCACATGAACAGAGAATATAAAACGGGCGTCAATTCCGATTATGTCAAACTCCCCATGGCCGTGCTTATCAACAAGGGCTCGGCGTCCGGATCGGAGATATTCGCCGGAGCTCTGCAAGACCATAAGCGCGCCATAATTGTCGGTATGGAAAGTTTCGGCAAGGCGTCGGTTCAGTCAGTGTTTCCTATGACCGACGGCAACGCGCTCCGCCTCACGACGGCCAAATACTATACGCCGTCGGGCAAACTTATACACCGCGACGAAAAAACCCAAGAAGGCGGCATAAAACCGGACGTAGTCGTGGAGGTTTCGCGCGATACCGAGGTTAAACTTCAGTCGCAATCGGAAGAAATTTATCCTCCCGGCAAAGAGCCGGAATCCGCCGTTAAGGACAAGGAGCGAGTGGAAGACGTCGCGCTGTCGCGCGCGATGGAACTTCTTAAAGTGTCGGACATACTCGCAAGGTAGGACTTATGTTAAAAAGGATATTTATCGTCGGGCTGCTTGCCGCCGCGGTATATCTGGCTTACAGGACTTTTGCCGTCAGGGATTATTCCGCCGAGGCCGTTACGGTCGCCAATTCCGTCAACGAAATACTCTTGGCGCTGGGCGCCACCGACGCGGATGTCGCAGGCCAATATCGCAGGCAGATGTCCGACAAGGGCGCGCGGTGGATAGAATTCACTAAGCGTTTGCGGATACCCTTAGACGAGAAAGCGGAAGCCGCGCTCGGCGACCTGTCTTCGCGCATAGGCCGGAATTTTGAAAAACGGGCAGTATCCGGCGGTTACGAGATACATATAAAGAGCGGCGACCGGACATATTACACGCTTTTTTTTCTGACTAAGACCCCGGCGCAGAGTGTCGCCGCCTCGCGCAGGGCGGTCATCGTGATAGACGATCTCGGCTACAACTTAAAAGACGTCGAGAGTTTTCTTGCGTTGGGAATACCCGTGACATACGCGGTGCTTCCGCGCGAGCGCAATTCTCAAAAAACGGCCGAGATGCTCCGGCAGCGCGGCGCCGATTATATGGTTCATTTTCCCATGGAGCCCGACGACCCAATGACAAATCCCGGCCGCGCCGCCGTTCTGGTGTCGATGGATGAGGCGGAAATTTCCCGTCGTTTCGACAACGCCGTAAAAACCGTTCCGGGCGCGTTCGGAGTGTCGAACCATATGGGAAGCAAGTTTACCAGAAGCGCCGGGAAGATGAAAATATTTCTTGGACTCGTCGAGAAAAACCGCATGGTATACTTTGATTCGCACACTTCGCCCAAATCCGTAGTTTCGTCCGTGGCAAAAGATCTCGGAATGCGGGTAATGGTTAATCAGATATTTCTGGACAACGACGATTCGCGCGAAGCCATAGACAAACAGCTCGAACTGCTGCTTAAAAAATCACGGAAAAAGAATGTAACGATAGCTATCGGACACGTCCATAAAAAACATCTGGCCCCGGCCATCAAGGATTATCTTCCCCGATTCAGGGAAGCCGGAGTAGAGTTCGTGTCGCTCAGGGAACTCTACGAGAGTCCCGGACCCGCCGTCAAATGATAATACTCGCCGTCGAGACCTCCTGCGATGAAACGGCCGCCGCGGTTTTTCGCCCGCCGCGCTCCGTTTTATCCAATGTGGTTTATTCGCAAAAAATACATTCGCGTTTCGGCGGGGTCGTTCCCGAACTTGCTTCGCGCGAACATTTGGAACGGATAAACGGTGTCATCGAAGAGGCGCTGGCCGCGTCCAAAACCGAGATCGACGATGTGGATGCGGTCGCTTACACCGCCCGCCCCGGCCTCGCAGGTTCACTTCTCGTAGGACGGACGGCCGCGGAAACGCTCGCGTGGCTCGCGGGCAAAAAAACCGCGCCGGCAGACCACATCGAAGGCCACGCGCTGTCGGCCATGCTTGGTCGCTCCGATTTGGCGCCGCCGTTTCTGTCACTGGTGGTATCGGGCGGTCACACAGACCTTATCGTCGTCGGCAAGCGGGGCCAGTTTCGTTATCTGGGACGCACCCGCGACGACGCCGCGGGGGAGGCCTTCGACAAAGTCGCAAAACTTCTTGGGCTGAAATATCCCGGCGGACCCGAAGTGGAAAAAATGGCCGCCGCAGGCAATCCGTCCGCGGTGAATTTTCCCAGGCCGTTTATGCGTTCCACGATGGATTTCAGCTTTTCGGGCATAAAAACCGCCGTTCTGTATCACTTAAATAAGATTCCTTCCTACGCGGCGGGAAAAAAGCTTTCGCGCCGGATTACGGCCGACATATGCGCGTCGTTTCAGGCCGCCGTCGTAGAAACTCTCGTCGAGAAACTTATCCGCGCCGCGCGCGACGAGGGCATTAAGAAAATCGCGCTCGGCGGCGGCGTTGCGCTTAATAAAGCGTTGAGAAAATCAGTTCTTGCCGCCTCTCGTTCCGCCGGTTTGGAAGTATTTTTACCGTCGCCGGAGTACTGCTCCGACAACGCCGCAATGATAGCTCTGGCGGCGTATCATAGGATGCGGTTTGGGTAGTTATTGATAAAAAATGCCGTCTTTTGTCATTCCCGCGAAAGCGGGAATCTAGGGGATAAACTCCTGCGGGAATCTACGGATGACTGGATTCCCGCTTTCGCGGGAATGACACCCTGTGAGAGTTTTCCGCCGGTAACAGTAAAGAAATATTGTAATAATGTAGTGTCCGTTATTAGCAAAAGAGCGTTAAAATATCAAAATGAAAATCGGTTCCGTCACACTTCCCAATAATCTTATGCTCGCCCCGATGGCGGGTATAACGGATTCGCCTTTCCGGCGGATGTCGAAAGCCGGCGGCGCCGGACTGGTTTTTACGGAGATGCTTTCGGCCTCGGCTTTGGCCAGAGACAGCCGCCGCACTACGGGAATGCTGAAGTTTGCCGACGAGGAAAGACCCATAGCGGCCCAAATTTTCGGCTCGGAACTTGCCGCCGTCGAAAAATCCGCCGACATCATCCGTTCGATGGGTTACGATATGCTCAATATAAATTTCGGATGTCCCGCCAAAAAAATAATCAAATCGCGCGGCGGTTCGGCTCTCCTGAAAGACCTTAAATCTTACGAAAATGTGATTGCCGCCTCCGTGCGCGGCTCCGGCGGAAAAATGCCTGTGACGGTGAAAATCCGCCCCGGGCTTACCCCCGACGACGACCGCACCGAAGATTACGTCCGCGCCGCGGAAGCCGCCGGCGCCGAGATGATAATTATCCACGGCCGGTTCGTTTCGCAGATTCATTCCGGCGACGTAAACTTTGCCGCCATTGCGCGCGCCGTGGCGGCCGTTAAAATTCCGGTCGTGGCCAACGGCGGGATAGTATCCGAGTTAACTGCGGAGGAAATGCTCTCTAAAACCGGCTGCGCCGGACTTATGATAGGCCGCGGGGCCATAGGCGATTTCGGTATTTTCCGTCGGATTTTGTATTATCTGGAAAACAAAGAAAAACTTTCCGCGCCGTCGCGCGAGGAGCGAATCGCGATGTATAAAGAGCACGCGCGGCTGTCGGCCGAATTTCACGGCGAGCGGGGCGGAGTTATAATCTTAAGAAAGCTCGCCGCGTTTTATCTTAAAGGACTGCCCGGCGCCAAGAGAACCCGTGAGGCGATAAATAAAGCCGAAAGTGTGCGGGCCTTCAACGACGCGCTCGACGGTATATTTGAGCATCAGTGGTCAGTGGATAGTGAATAGTGGCGAGTAAAAGCATTTTTTCTAACCACTAACCACTAACCACTAACCACTAACCACTAACCACTATATGAAGCTGCCTGATAAATCTCTCTCTTTCGCCTGTCCCGATGTCAACCGCTTCGCGCGACAGGGAATTCCCGAGGCGGTTTACTGCCCGGGGAAGACCGTCGCGCAGATAGCCGCGATAGTCCGCGCGTTTGCGGCCGGAGGCCGCTGTGCGGCTCCCGTTATTTTGACGCGCGCCGACGGAAAAATTTTCCGAGCCGTCCGAGGCGTTATCCCATCGGCCCGATGGCACGAAGCCGCGCGGATGGTCACCGCGTTCCCGCGCCGCGTTCCCGCCGGCGGCGCCTACGCGGCGATAGTCACCGCCGGAACCACCGACATCCCCGTCGCCGAGGAAGCCGCCGTCACCGCCGAGACACTCGGCGCCGCCGTTCGGCGCGCCTACGACGTCGGCGTGGCGGGAGTGCACCGCGTAATCGAAAAGCGAGGCCTTATAGAAGGCGCCTCCGCCGTAATTGTTTGCGCCGGCATGGAAGGCGCATTGCCGTCGGTCGTGGGAGGTCTCGCCCGCTCGCCGGTTATAGGCGTGCCGACATCCGTCGGCTACGGCGCGAACTTCGGCGGCCTCGCGGCTCTTTTGGCTATGCTTAATTCCTGCGCCCCGAACGTCTGCGTGGTCAACATTGACGACGGCTTCGGCGCGGGGGTTATCGTGTCGCTTATTGCGGCCAAAAATGTAAATGGCAGAAAATAAAAATTGGTCAAACCGGTAGCCAAGAGAAGATGCTTAAGAATGAAAATCCCCCTCTTTCCCCCTTTGAAAAAGGGGGATTAAGGGGGATTTAGTAAAATCGAGCGTTATGAAAATTTTACACCTCAACTTATCCAACGGCATCGCCGGCGATATGACGCTTGCCGCGCTGGTATCCGTCGGCGTTCCGCGAAGCGCGCTCTCAAAAGCGTTGTCGCCGCTGTCTCGAATCGGCATCCCCGCGCCGCATTTGCGGTTTTCTTCCGTCGAAAAACATCATCTTCCCGCGCTTTCGGTTTCGGTGCCCGGAGATTTTCACTTCAAAAACCCACGGGCGATAGCGCGAGTCATCAAAAAACTTCCGGCTGTCCGCGGCACAGGTCTTGGCGCCGGGGCAGTCGCGCGCGCCAAAAAAACAGCCCTAAGAGCACTTGATATGCTCGTAGAGGCGGAAGCCCGCGCGCACCGCGTCGCCTGCGATGCGGTACATTTTCACGAACTCAACTCAAAAGATACGCTTATCGATATTCTCGGCTCGGCGCTTGCGCTTGAATACATCTCGCCCGAAAAAATCACATCGACGCCCGTTAACATAGGCCGCGCCAATCCGGCCGCACTTTCCATTCTTAAAACCGCCGCCATACCCGTTTATTCCGACGAGCCCTCGCGCGAACTGACCACGCCAACCGGCGCGGCCATCCTTGCGGCCTTCTCGCCGTCTTTTGAGCCGCTGGGAGCGGTGGAGATTCTTTCTTTCGGCGGAGGCGCGGGAACTTGTGAAATTCCGGGACGCGACAACATTTTGCGGGTCATAGTAGGACAAACCGAGACGCATTCGCCAAGATTTTTACCGGCCATTTCCGATAAAGCCGCCCCTCGTCCTATCATTCTTGTCGAAACCAACATAGACGATATGAATCCGGAAATTTACCCGTCGATACAAAGCCGGCTCATAGAGGCCGGAGCCCTTGACGCCTGGCTTGAAAACATAATAATGAAGCACGGACGCCCGGCGGTTAAACTCTGCTGTCTCGCCCGTCCCGCGGACGTGGAAAGATTATCGTCAATTATTATCGAAAACACCACCTCAAACGCCGTGCGCTTTACGGATTACTCCCGCATTTCGCTTCCCCGCAGTATTTCTTCCCGCAAAAAAGCGCTGTCTCTGCCTTCCGGCCGCCGCCGCGAAAAACCCGAAAATCGGTTTTAATTTTTGACGAAAATCGCACTTTGTGATATAATGCTCAAACAGCGGGGCGCATTGAACTATGATGAAAATCATATTCACACGCCACGCTCTCGAACAAATTGAAAAAAGAAATATCGCAGAAACCGACGTGGCCGAAGCCGTCGCAAACCCATCCAAAGTTCTAACCGACGCATACGATGCCGAGCTTGCTCACTACATAGGTAAAATCGGACCGAGGTTTTTGAGAGTCGTGGTAAAAATAATCGCGGGTGATTTGATAGTCGTAACGGCTTTCTACGACAGGAGAATAAAAGATGAAGATTAAATACGATAAAGAAACCGACACCCTTAACATTGTTTTTGTGGACAGACCCGTCAAAAACAGCGAATATCTGGAGAAAGAAGGCATAGTGGTGGATCTTGACGAGGATTCGAGCGCCATAGGCATAGAGGTGGTATCGGTTTCCAAAAAATGGCCGCTTAAAGATATTTTACGTTTCGAATATGAACCCGTTGCCGTATAATACGTCGTTTCACTCCGGTAATTACGCCCCCTCCCTTGATATTTATAATTTTTTTGAGGCCCTATATATGTTTTGTAACCGTCCATATATAAAGGTAAAGGCGACCCTTGACAAACCCCTTTGCTTTTTATACAATAACACCCTTAGTTTTTGAGCACAATTACAAGCATCAAGTGTTCGCACTTGATCAGGAGGTAGTAGAAGTATGAAGAAATTGTTAGCATTTGTAGCAGTAGTGTCGTTGGCAGCGCAGGCGATGGCCGTAGAACCGACCTCGCTCAGGATTAAAGGTATGGGCGGCGGTCTCGGCAGAATAGTAGCCGACGAGTACACCGACTTCCTTGCCGTCCCGTCCGACGTCCTCAAAGTTAACGGTTCGCGTCTTTATTCGAACCTCTCCAACCTCTCGAACGCGAGCAACAGCGGCGAAACGCTGTTTGCCAACGGTTCGGTCAACCAGTATCTTATCGGAGGACTTACCCGTCTGCCCGTGGGCACGGGTTTCGGTTCAGTGGAAACATTCGGCGCGCTGGCCCCGCAGAATTTGAGAAGGTACATCAACTTCAACACGGCTCTTGTGGGTCTTGATCCAACCGCCCCGGCCGAAGCGGCCACTTATATGCTCTTCGGAGCAGGCGAAGGCAGTCAAATTAACGACGGCCGCGCCAACGTTCCGGCGGATTACGAGAAAGAAACAGCCAAAGCGTCTCAGAACACCCCCACCACACTTGTTAACGCCATATATGGTTACGGGCTTTCGGACGATATGAAACTGGGCGTACGCCTTTCTTATTCCGATGTTGTCAACGAAATAAGCAAGGAACACACGGACAGCGAAGATCCCGACATCACCACGGCGACGGACTTCTATACCGAGTCCTACACCAGAAAAGTCGCCCGCAACACCAGCATGATAACCCTCGCTCCTTCTGTCAGATATAAGCTCAGCTCGAACCTCTCGGTCGCGGGCGTGCTTTCGCTGATGTCTGCTTCCGACAAGGAGATCGACGACGTTGTTGCCTCCCGCGTCAAAGGCGCGGCGTATACAGGCGCACGCGGCGGCGGTCTTCTTAACGCCGTTACGCAGGACGATACGCTTACTCAGTCGGTCAGCCCCACGGGCACCGGATTCGGAGTTGAAGTATCCGGAGCTTATAAGTATGGCCCCAAGACCACGCTTCGCGGCGTAGTCAGTATGGCTTCGATGCCCAAATCCGCCACCGGCGATTATCTGGTCAGACGTTCCACGACCACCACCGCCGCCGGAACCGGTACGAGCAAGCTCTCCAGCGCGATAACCTACAAGGACGACACGGCCACCACCGGTCTTATCGTCGGCGCGGAGAACAAGATATCCAAAGACCTTACCTTTGGTATAGGCCTGCGTTATCTTGCCAACTCTCAGACCATAACATGGGGCACGAATCTTAGATCCGACGATTCTGCGGCCGGACTTGTCGGTTATATGCAGAGTGACGTGACCAATAAAACCGACGTCACGGTCTACACTCTCCCTGTCGGACTTGAATACAGAATGGCTCCGTGGATAGTCGCGCGTATGGGCAGCGCCCACACGGTGACCAAGACCGTAGCCAAAGTTGATACGGTTCTTACCACCAAGTCGCCCGCCGGAGTGGTTCAGAACGTGGCAACTACCAACAGCAGCGCCTCCACAACCGGAGCCGCTACCGCGTTTTCGTACGGCGTCGGACTTGACCTGACGGAAAACCTGGTCGTGGACGTGCTCGCTAACGCGAACCTCACGAACCTGGCTGCCTGGCAGATAGGCGTCAACCTGAAGTTCTAAGGTTAAGAAATAAAGCATCTCGGCTTCAAACCCGGGAATACTTAAGTTATAACGAAGCCCTTCGCAAGCAATTGCGGAGGGCTATTCGTTTTTATGAATGTGTTACGTAAATCTAATGTCCGCCGCCATAATTTTTGTATAAAGATGAAATATAGGCGGGAAGCGAGACAATTGGCGTGTGTGTCCTTAATCTCCCCTCTACTAAGGGGTAACGGGGGTGCGTGCCTCTCTTTTCTCCCCTCTAAGGGGTAACGGGGGTGGGTGCCTCGCTTTTCTCCCCTCTATAAAGAGGGGAAGGGGGTGTGTTAATGACCAAAATCTATTACAAACCAGAATTAAAAGAACTTGCCCGTCAACTCCGGAACCGTGCCACACAAAGCGAAATAAAACTCTGGAAATATCTGAAAGGCAAACAGTTGGACGGATATGATTTTCACAGGCAAAAGCCGATTGGGGATTATATAGCCGATTTTTTCTGCCCCAAACTTAAATTGGCTCTTGAATTGGACGGTTATACGCACGGCTTTGAAAATGTTTTTGATAAAGACGCCGTCAAGACGCGCAGATTAAATGAGATGGGGATAACGGTTTTGAGGTTTAATGACGAAGATGTTGTGAAAAATATAGATGGTGTGTTGGGGTGTATTCGGGAATATATAGAAAAACACACCCCCGGCCCCTCTTTATAGAGGGGAGAAAAGCGCCGTTCCCTCTTAGTAGAGGGGAGAAAGATAAGGCGCGCACCCCGCGTTATCCTTAAACTTGAGGACTGACGGAGCTTAAAAAACTGATGAGAGAAGTCCTTGAAATTTGAAACCACGAATCATAAAATACTCCGACCTCGTCAAAGAAAAGCGGAATTTCTATCGTTTCCGCGCTCTAAACAAAAAACGCCTCGCGCTCTCCCGTCGGCGCAACCCTTTCGAGAGGGAGATGCTTCTTAAAATGGATGTGGCCCGCCGCAAGAGATACCTCCGTGAAGGTCGTCTCGTAATCATTTCTCCCCGCCTTTGGGAACTCGCTATCTAATTTTTCCCTTGACATCGTATATCTTTTTTGCTATATAGTGTATATCTTTAATATATCCTTGAATAGGAGGGAATTATATGACTTCCAAAACACTGGTGGTGCTTGAGCCGACGATGAGAGAATCGGTGGAAAGAATTGCGCGTGAAAATGAAATCTCCATATCGGGGGTTTGCCGCGACCTCATAAAAGAAGCCCTCGATATTTACGAGGACAAATACTGGAGCGCGGTCGCCGCACAAAGAGAAGAAGGTTTTAATTGGCGAACCAAAGGGCTCTCTCACAACAAGGTTTGGGGCAAGAAATAAAATGCTTTATACCTTGTTGTACCATCCAAAAGTAAAGTCCGTTGATATTCCTTCTCTCAATCCCGCCGACAATGATACTATCCGGCGGGCCATAGAGCAAAGATTGCTCGCCGACCCCGCGAAATACGGACTTCCGTTGAAGTGGGGTTTGAAGGGGTACAGAAAATTAAGGGTGGGGGACTATCGCATTATTTATTACGTATCCGGAAACGAAATAAGAGTGGTGATAATAGGCCATAGGAAAGATGTTTACAACCGCGCCGCGAGGCGTCTGACGAAATGAAACCCCGCGCCTTTGGAAACTCGTCATCCGAAAAAGTTAGTTTCACGCCTTGACAACCCCGCCGATTATTTATATAATATACCAATCATCTATGGATGATATGTATAATCAGACAAATGAAAATAACATCAAGAATCTGCTACGGCTTAAGAATTCTGGAAGTCCTTGCCGACGAATATAAAAAATCTGGCGGGAATAACTATGTTTCTTCGAGCGCCATTGCGCTGCGCGAAAAAATATCAAAGAGATACGCCGACGGTCTTCTGGCCCTTCTTACACTTGCCGACATAGTGGCCGCCCGTCACGGCTCGTCCGGCGGATACGTCCTTACGCGGCCGCCTTCGTCGATAACGGTGCGCGACGTATTTGAGGCGCTTGAGGGCTATACGCTCTCATCCAGATGTCTCGATAAAAAAAGCGGCTGCTCCAAACGCTCGGATTGCTCCGGCCGCAAGATATGGAAAAAGCTCGAATCCGAAATGTTAAAAACTCTCACTAACACCACTTTGGCGGATCTTTGAACAAATGATATATCTCGACAATGCGTCCACCACATTCCCGAAGCCGCCCGAAGTCGTAACGGCCGTAACGGAGTTTCTTCGAGCCGGCGCTGTGAACCCCGGCAGGGGGAATTACGCCGCCGCCCTTGCCGCCGCAAAAATAATAGAAGACGCCCGTTTCAGGGTCGCCTCGCTTTTCGGCATCAAAAACCCGTCGCGGTTGGCGTTTACACTCAACGCCACCGACGCGCTGAATGCCGCCATAAAAGGTTTTGTGCGCTCGGGCGACCGCGTTGTGGCGACCACACTGGAACATAATGCCGTCGTGCGGCCGCTTTCGACGTTGTCGCGCAAGGGTCTGATAGATGTCGAGTTTGTGCGGCATACGCCGGAAGGGCTGATAGAGCCGTCGGCCATAGAAAAATCGCTCGAGAAAAAAACACGCCTCGTGGCGATGACCCACGGCTCAAACGTATTCGGCGCCGTCACGGATATTGAGGCGGTTGCGGCGATTTGCCGTCGGAAAAACGTCGCCTTGCTTGTGGACGCCTCTCAGACCGCAGGCCATGTCCGGCTGGATGTTGAAAAACTCGGACTTGATTTTGTCGCTTTTTCAGGACACAAAGGTCTCTACGGCCCGACGGGAACGGGATGTCTTTACGTGCGCGAGGGCATCGAAATATCCCCCTGGCGCGAGGGCGGAGCCGGAGAAGGTCAGGCGCGGGCATCCTCCGAGGAACTCAAAATGCCGCTCTTTATAGAAACGGGCACACAAAATACCGTCGGCATAGCGGGTCTCGGCGCCGCCGCGAAGTTCGTAGCCGATAATTTTTCGGAGATAGAATCCCGCGCGGCAAAACTTACGCGTATCATAATTGAAGGGTTATCGTCGATAAAAAACGTCGAAGTACTTGGGCCGAAAGATGAATCCGCAAAACTTCCAGTGGTTTCATTTATAGTCAGGCGTGATAATTTTTCCGCGAACGCAATGTCCCTTGCGCTTGACGAAGGTTACGCAATATCCGTGCGCGGGGGCGAACATTGCGCTCCGCTGGCGCACAAAGGATTTTATGAGAGCGGCACGCTTCGCGCAAGTCCGGGTTTTTTCAATACGCCCGAACACGCCGAAAAATTTGTAGAGGCCGTTGCCGGACTGTTGCGGTAAAAAAATAGAAATCTCCCCCTACCCCTCTTTAAAAAGAGGGGTAACCCTCCCCCTTTAAAAAGGGGGAAAGAGGGGGATTTAAATATATTTAATATGAACAGCCGCGCGGATATTGCCGCTATTAAGAAAAACCATCGTTTGCGCAAAGGCGCAATACAAAAAAGAATAGCCGAGTTCAGACGGAAACTTTCCTCGCCGCCCGACGACATTTTCGCGGAGCTTTGTTTCTGTCTCTTGACGCCGCAATCAAAGGCAAAATCCTGCTGGGCGGCGATAGAAAATCTCAAGTCAAAAAAACTTCTCTCTCGCGATTGTCGCGCTCCGGCTTCTGCGCTTGCCGCCGCGATCAGCGGTGTGAGATTTCAGAATAATAAATCGCGCTATCTTGTGGAAGCGCGCGGACATTACGATTCCGTGTGCCGGTCTCCGTCGGGGGTGAAAGGCCTTGCCCGCGCGAAAGCGTCCGCCATAATAAAATTCCGAAATGAGTTGGCCGGCAGGGTCAAAGGTTACGGATTCAAGGAAGCCAGCCACTTTTTAAGAAACGTGGGATTGGGGCGGAATCTTGCCATACTTGACCGCCACATACTCAAAAATCTCGTAAAATTCGGAGTCATAAAAGAAATTCCCGATACGATTGCGCCGAAGGCGTACGTGAAAATGGAAGAAAAAATGCGGCTCTTTTCCGCCGCTCTAAAAATCCCCATGGACGAACTCGACCTTGTTTTCTGGTCGGAAGAGACAGGGGAGATATTCAAATAAAAGACGGTCACTAAGGACTGTCGGGAGAAAATGATGAAAGACAAAGTGGAAGCGGCTCTTAAAAAAGTCAGACCGATGCTGGAACGCGACGGAGGCAATATAGAACTGGTGGAAGTCACCGATTCCGGCGTGGTGAAAGTAAAACTCACCGGCGCGTGCGGCTCCTGCCCCATGAGCCAGATGACCCTTAAAATGGGTGTCGAAAGAATTTTAAGGCAGGAAGTCCCCGAGATAAAATCAGTCGAGGCGGTCTGATGTTTTGTGATGGCAGTGACAGGTCGTTCCGTCAAACCGGCGGGACGCGCTGACCTGACCCTGTATAGCAGAGGATCGTTTATGTCGCGGTTAAAATGTCCCGGCTCCACGCCGGGCAATATCATGTCGGATTCAGTTAAATGCGCTTCCTGCGGGCACGCCACGGAGATATTTTCCGACGAGACGTGGATAAGGTGTCCGTCGTGCGGGTCGCGCGTTGAACGCGCCGCGGACAAAAAGAAGGAAGCGTCCTGCTACGATTGGTGCCGCTCCGCGCGCGAATGTATGGGAGCGGCGGCTTATAATAAATATATGACGGAAAGGAGCGATAAAAATGAAAGTAAAAAGAAAGATAATAAAGATTGACGACGATAAATGCAACGGCTGCGGGCTTTGTATACCAAACTGTCCCGAGGGCGCGTTGCAGGTGGTGGACACCCCGAAAGGCCCAAAGGTGCGGCTTGTAAAAGAAAACTTCTGCGACGGTCTCGGCGCCTGCCTCGGAAACTGTCCGACGGACGCTCTTAAAGTCGTGGAGGCCCAAGTGGACGCCTACGATGAAAAATCCGTGATAAAACACATAAAGAAAAACGCTCCCGAAAAACTCGTGGAGCACATAGAACACCTCAAAGAGCACGCCGCCGAGCTCGACGAAGAAACGCTGAAAGCCGCGGGCATAAAACCCGAAGCCGTCAAAGCGGGCGACGGCGGTCGCGCCGCGCACGCGCATGGCGCTTCGCATAAGGGCGATTCACCCTGCGGATGTCCCTCCGCGTCCACGATGTCGTGGGATGACGACAAAAAAACCGGCGAAGACCGTCGCGGTTCGTGCTGCTCCGATACGGATTCTCCGTCGGAGCTCAGACAGTGGCCCGTCCAGATGAAACTCGTCAATCCGATAGCTCCGTATTTCTCGCTGCCCGGCGGCACAAATCTCGTCGTTGCAGCCGACTGCGTGCCGTTCGCCTACGGTAATTTTCACAGAGATTTCTTGAAAGGCAGGACGGTGGTTATCGGCTGTCCTAAGCTCGATGACATAGAATATTACGTCGAAAAACTTACCGACATATTCAAGGGCGGCAATATCAAAAGTGTGGAGACCATAATAATGGAAGTCCCGTGCTGCTCGGGATTGCGTTCCGCCGTCGACGAAGCCATTCGGCTGAGCGGAAAAAAAATCGCGCACATAACCACGGTAGTCGGCATCAAAGGCGACTTAAAGTAGTGATTAGTGGCGAGTGGTTAGTGTTTAGATGAAATAAAACGGCGTATAGCGCGGATAAATACAGATGAAACTCAGCGATTCTCAGATAGAGCGTTACTCCCGTCAGATAATACTCGACGGCATAGGCGGCGCCGGTCAGAAAAAGCTGCTGGCGGCAAAGGTTCTTGTCGTCGGAGCGGGCGGGCTGGGGTCGTCGTGCGCGTACTATCTGGCCGCCGCCGGCGTGGGAAAAATAACTGTCGCCGATTCGGATAAGGTCGAACTCAATAATTTGCAGCGTCAGATTCTTCATAGTCAAAAATCACTGGGTATGGGCAAGGCGCTGTCGGCCAAAAAAACTATAGAGTCGCTGAATTCCGACGTAAAAGTTACTGCGCTGCCCGTCAGAGTCACCGCGAAAAACGCGCTCGCTTTGGTCCGCGCCGCGGATGCCGTGGCCGATTGTTCGGATAATTTTCCCGCTAAGTACCTGCTCAACGACGCCTGCGTAATAGCCCGTCGTCCTCTGGCGCATTCCGGCATACTCGGCTTTGCCGGACAGATAATAACAGTCCTCCCCGGAATATCCGCCTGCTACCGATGTGTGTTCCCGACCCCGCCCGCTCCGGGGGACATACCGAGCTGCCGCGAGGCCGGAGTGCTGGGCGCTGTGGCGGGACTTTTCGGAATTCTTCAGGCCGCCGAAATCATCAAGATTATACTTGGTATCGGACGACCGCTCTCCGGACGCATTATAGTCGGCGACTTGTTGGGCGGGGAATTCAGGGACATATCCGTTAAAAGAAATCCGTCGTGTCCGGTCTGCGGGCGTCGCCCGACGATAAAGAAGCCGCGCGACTCATCACCCGTCTGCCCGCCTTCGTCCTATGCCATCTCACCGCCGCTCTCACCACTTGTCATTGCGAGGTCAAGGGCTTGCCCCTGACCGTGGCAATCTCACAATAAGTAGGGACAGGTCGCGACCTGTCCCTACAACTCCTCGCAATGACATTGAGGTTTTGTCTTTTGCGGAAGCGCAAGGCGCGTCGCCCGTTTTTTTGAATGATTTTTCCAAATTGATAAAATCCATTACTTCCATGTTTCAAATCATGCGGAACAGATGTGGGTTTCTCAAATCAAACCTCTAATTTTATGATGCGAACGAATTATTGCGGCGAACTTACCGTAAAGAACGAAAATACCCGCGTGTCATTGTGCGGATGGGTGCATTCCCGACGGGATCACGGCGGCGTCATTTTTATAGACCTGCGCGACGTCAAAGGAATTGTACAGACGGTTTTTAATCCCGGTTCGGACATTTTTGCCTCCGCCGAGAATCTTAAACCGGAAAGCGTGGTAAGAATAGAAGGCGCCGTGCGTATGCGTCCCGAAGGAACCCGCAATTCAAAAATAAATACCGGAGACATAGAAGTCGTGGCCGAGAGCGCGGAAGTGTTGAACGAATGCGCGCCGCTTCCTTTTTCCATATCGGACTATGCCGAGGTTTCCGAGGAAGTCCGTCTGAAATACCGTTATCTGGATATGCGCCGCACGTCGGTAAAGGACACGTTTATTTTCCGCTCGCGTTTGAGCGGCGTACTTTCGGAATTTCTCAGGCGTGATGGTTTTTGCGAGGTGGAAACACCTTTTCTTACCAAATCCACACCCGAAGGCGCCCGCGATTTTCTGGTTCCTTCGCGGCTTACGCCCGGCGCTTTTTACGCTCTGCCGCAATCGCCGCAGTTGTTTAAGCAGCTTCTTATGGTTGCGGGATTCGACAGGTATTTTCAGCTCGCCCGCTGCTTCCGCGACGAGGATTTGCGGGCCGACCGCCAACCCGAGTTCACCCAGTTGGATTTAGAGATGTCGTTTGTCGAGGAAAAAGACGTCCGGGATGTAATAGAGCGTTTGCTGGCCGAGGTTTTTGAAAAACTTCTGAATCATAAAATAGCGCTGCCGATTCCGAGCATCTCTTACTCTGAGGCCATGCTCAAGTACGGAAGCGACAAACCGGATTTAAGGTTCGGGATGCCGATAGCGGACTTGACCGGCGAACTTTCGTCGTCGGGATTTAAGGTTTTTCGTCAGGCGGTTGAAAAGGGCTCAGTAGTGCGGGCGTTGAGGATTCCCTGCGCCGCCGCATTTTCGCGCGCCGAGATAGACGGGCTTATAGCCAAGTCGGTTGAGTTCGGCGCCGGCGGACTGGCCTGGATGAAAAAGACCTCTTCGGGTTTTGAGTCCAATATAGTCAAATTCTTCGCTCCGGCGGAACTCGACTCGATTTCTTCCAAGACGGAAGCCGTCGACGGAGACCTTGTGGTTTTTGTGGCCGGTTCGCCCAAAATCGCGGCTTTTATTCTCGGACAGTTGCGGCTTCTTATGGCCGAGCGTCTCAAAGTAAAGCGCGAGGGTTATAATTTTGTCTGGATAACGGATTTTCCTCTGCTTGAGAAAGACGAGACGGATGGCGGGTGGGCGGCTATGCACCATCCGTTCACGTCGCCGGCCGATACCGCGGGTTTCCTCGAAGATAAAATCCCCGTCGAAAAACTGCGCGCCCGCGCGTATGACATAGTTCTTAACGGCACCGAATTGGGCGGCGGATCCATACGCATACATTCGCCGTCCGTGCAGCGAAAAATATTTGCGCTGCTGGGAATATCCGACGACGACGCCCGCCGCAAGTTCGGTTTTTTGCTCGACGCTCTCAACTACGGCGCGCCGCCCCACGGAGGCATCGCGCTCGGCATCGACCGACTGGCGGCTATTATGCTCGGAGAAAATTCCATACGCGAGGTCATAGCTTTTCCTAAAACTCAGAGAGGTTCCTGTCCTTTGACAGGCGCCCCCGCCGATGTTTCCGAAAAGCAACTCCGCGAAATTTATATAAAGACAACAGTTTCAAAGGAAAAGGAAAAATGAGCGCGTTAAAAGTGGCAGTCGCCGGCGCGACCGGCGCCGTCGGTATCGAGATGATAAAAATGCTGGACAGCAGGAACTTTCCCGTCGGAGAGCTTATACCTCTTGCGTCCGAACGTTCCGAAGGCAAAAAGGTCGTTTTTCGCGGCAAGGAAGTAGCGGTCAGAAATCTGGATAAATTTACCGCCGCGCTTCCGGCGGGAGCGCCCGCTTTGGCGCTATTTTCGGCCGGCGGCGATGTTTCCAAACTTTACGCTCCCAAGTTTGCCGCAGCCGGCTGTTTCGTAGTGGACAATTCTTCGGCGTTCAGGATGGATGACGGCGTTCCGCTGGTCGTTCCGGAAGTAAACGCCGATGTCCTGTCGGCCGATAAAAAAATAATAGCCAATCCCAATTGCTCGACGGTACAAATGGTCGTGACTCTGGCGCCTCTTCACAAAGCCGCCAACATCCGCCGCGTGATTGTGGCCACCTACCAGTCCGTTTCGGGAGCCGGCGGCCGCGCCATGGAAGAATTGCTGTCGCAGACCAAAGCGGTCGTCGAAGGCCGTCGGGTTCCGCCTCCGTCGAAGTTCGCTTATCAGATTGCTTTCAATCTGATTCCGCAGATAGACGTATTCCTTGAAAACGGATACACTAAAGAAGAGATGAAGATGGTCAATGAGACCAAAAAAATTATGCGCGACAGTTCGATAGAGTTGTCGGCCACGTGCGTCAGGGTGCCGGTTATGAGAGCGCACTCGGAAGCGGTCTGGGTCGAGTTCGAAAAAGACATTTCGCCCGACGAGGCGCGTGACATACTCAGGAAAGCTCCCGGAATAGAAGTTGTCGACGACCCGTCGGCGAAAAAATATCCGATGCCTCTGGACGCGCAGAACAAGCAGATGACCTACGTCGGGCGAATCAGGCGCGACGTGTCCGCGGCAAAAAAATCATTGACTTTTTGGATAGTTTCTGATAATCTACTGAAAGGCGCCGCGTTGAATGCCGTGGAGATAGCCGAAGCTCTTTTAAATAAGAAGTATTTGGTATAATCTTCGGCCAGTATGCCAGGCACGGGACTAATATGTCAAAAAAACTTATAGTCAACGCCGACGATATGGGGCTCAGGGAGTCCGTTAACCGCGGGATAGTCGTCGCCCACAGAAACGGAGTGGTCACATCCGTGAGTTTGTTCGCCGAGGGCGAGGCCACTGCCGACGCCGTCGCCAAGATAAAGGAAAATCCCTCGCTTGGCGTGGGGCTTCATCTTAATCTTGATAAATATTTCACTATCGACCACCACAAAGGCAGCGCCGTGGGCTTTATCTCTCCGGCGCCTTCCATCGACGAAATAAAACAAGAAATCCTCAGACAGTTCGACGTATATCTTTCCTTCGACCTGGGTTGCGATCACATTGACTCTCATCATCACGCGCATTTGGAGCCGGGGATATTCAAAGTGGTCTGTGAAGCCGCGGCGTCCCGCGGAGTAAAAGCCGTGCGGCTGCCGCATAAGTTCTTTCCCGATTATAAAGAGTATGAGCCCCTTAAAAATACCCTTGATTTTAATAATCTGAAATATCCCGACCACTGCATAGAAGGTTGGTATTGGGGCAACGTCGACGAGAATTATCATGTTGCCGAGCTCCTGACGCATCCCGGTTACGGCGAGCTTTGGCGGGAAGCGGAGCTGGCCCACTGCTGTCAGCCGCAGTTGAAACAGTATTTCCTCGACCAGCGCATTGAACTCTCCAAGTTCTCCGATTTGTAAGACCTTATTTTTTTACATTCTTTGTCAACCGGTATGTAACTCCGGTTTACACATAAAGGATAAGAACCGTGACGATAAATATTGAACATCTGGCATCCAAAGTTCTCGACGGTAAAACTCTCGATGAAAAAGAATGCGAGTCGATTTTTTTTGCCGGTTACGAGCGACTGTCCGAAGTTATGTTTTATGCCGATAAGATAAGACGGCATCATAAGGGAGACCGCGTCCGTCTGTGTTCTATAATAAATGCCAAGTCGGGGATGTGCTCCGAGGATTGCCGTTTTTGCGCGCAGAGCTCCCATGCGCGTTCAAAAGTGGATTCATATCCGCTGGTTTCGTCCGGCGAAATCCTTTCGGCTTACAAGAAAGCCGACGGAGCGGGCGCGTTGTGTTTTGGCGTGGTCACTTCGGGCAGGGGAGTATCCGCGGAAGAAATTGAGCGAATCGGGGAAGTGATAAAAAAAATATCCTCGCAGAGAGCCGCGAATCCGTCGAAGAGGTTCTCCCGTATCAGCGCTTCTCTGGGCGAATTAAGCCGTGAACAAATCGTTTATCTGAAAAATTGCGGTCTTCAAAAGTATCATCATAATCTTGAAACATCGGAAAAATATTTTCCGTCCGTATGCACCACTCATTCTTATTCCGACAGGATAAAGACGCTGAACGCTCTAAAGGCCGCGGGTCTGGATTTGTGTTGCGGCGGACTTTTCGGCATAGGTGAAAGCGCGCTCGACCGTTTTGAGTTCGCGATGGAGTTGCGGGGGATTTCGCCGTCGTCGGTGCCGCTTAATTTTCTTAATCCTGTGGCGGGGACCGAACTTGAAAACGCGCCGCGTTTGTCGCCCCGTGAAATACTGGGCATTATCGCGGCGTTCCGGTTTGCTTTGCCCGACAAGGATATAAGCGTTTGCGGGGGCAGGGAAGTGAATCTTAGAGATTTGCAGTCGTGGATTTTTTATGCGGGAGCCAACGGTATGATGACCGGCGGCTACCTGACTACGACGGGACGCTCTCCGGATGAGGACAGACGAATGATAGACGATCTGGGGCTTGAGGTCGGCGGTGAGTAAAAAAGTCGCCGTTGTCACCGGCGGCGCCCGGGGTATAGGAAGGCGTATCGCCGCGGAGTTCGCGTCGGCGGGGTATCGCGTAGCCGTAAATTGCAACAGGTCGGCCGATGCGGCCGCTAAGTTTATCTGCGAGCTTCACGCCGGCGGGTTTGAGGCCGAAAGTTTTAAGGCCGATGTGTCCAAATCTTCCGAAGTTCGCGATATGATGGAAAGCATTTTTCGCAAATTCGGAAGGATGGATGTCGTGATCAACAATGCCGCGGTTATACGCGACAGAACCGTGTCTAAAATGTCTGACGACGAATGGAACGAGGTGATTTCGACGGATCTTTCCGCCGTGTTTTACGTTACAAGAGAGGCGGCAAAATTTTTTACGCGCGGCGGATCGGGCGGCTCCATAGTGAATATTTCTTCCATTGTCGGCGTGCGCGGTAACGTCGGCGAGGCGAATTACGCGGCGGCCAAGGGCGGTTTGATATCGTTGAGCAAATCGTCGGCGATTGAATTGGGAGGTACGGGAATAAGAGTCAACTGTGTTTTGCCGGGCTTTCATCTTACCGATATGGGGCGCGCGGCTCCGGAGGCGTATTACCGGAAGAATGCGGCGGAAAGCGTGCTGAAAACGACGACTTCCGTTGACGAACTGGCCCGTTTCGTGGTTTTTATTTCGGAGCTTCAAACTGTTTCCGGTCAGGTATTCAATGTGGATTCAAGAATAATATGAGAGATATTCCGTCGGTTACCGGAATGGGCGCGGTGACGCCTCTGGGCGTCGGTGTGTCGGCCGGATGGCGTGCCCTTGTCCGCGGCGATTCGGCAGTATCGCGCGGTTGTAATGGTTATCCGGAAGCAAGGCCTCCCGATGGTTTCAGGGGGGAAGACAGGGCTTACGATATGTTGCTTGCCGCCGTGGACGAGGCGCTCGGCGCGGCAAAAATTCCGCGAGAGAGAAAAGTATGTTTTGTGCTGAGTCAGTCGAAGCCGGGCGCGGGGATTTTTACGGATTTTTTTCCGAACATAATGGGCGCCTGCGGCGCTCGCGCGGCGTCGAATTTTGATTTTGCCTCAAAAACCGTCAAGAGCGCGGTAGCCGCCTGCGCCGGCGGAATACAGTCGATATTTTGCGCGATTTCGGCTCTGGACAGCGGACAGTACGACGCGGTCGTGGTCGGCGCGGCGGAGGCGTCCATAGAACCGCTGTACGCGGGTGCTTTCGGCAATATGGGAGTTTTGGCGCGCGAACGCGTAAGGCCGTTTGACGAAAGGCGCGAAGGTTTTGCGCTCGGCGAGGGAGCGGCGGCTATTGTAATCGAAAGAAAGAGCGCCGCCAATGCCCGCGGCGCCGCGGTTATTGCTGAAATATCGGGCATAAGCGTGTTGTCGTCGTCGGATACTCTTAATATAGGCAGGGACTCCGGCACGGTAACGCGGGCCATCAGGGCAGCCGCCGGCGAGCACATCGACCGGATAGATTATATAAACGCGCATGGTACGGCCACGCGGCAAAACGATCCGGCCGAAGCGCGCGCCATAGCGGATGCTTTCGGCGAACGCGCGCGCAAGATTGCCATATCGTCGACGAAAGCGGCCACCGGACATATGCTCGGAGCCGGCGGAATGGCCGAGTTCATATTTTCGATTTTGGCTATGGTCGAAGGTCTGGCGCCTTCGACGCTGAATTTGGAAACGCCTATTGCCGACCTTGATTTTGTTGCGGGTACGACTGCCCGCGCCGCAAGGATCCGCAGGGCGATGTCTCTCTCCTACGGCTTCGGCTCGCAGATAGGGGCCGTTGTCTGCGCGAAACCCGGCTTATGAGCAAACTTGATTTTATCGACGAAGAACTTCGCCGTCTGGAAAGCGCCGCGCTGTTGCGGCGGATGCGACGCGCGGCCCCGTCCCGTCCCGCTTTGCGGGACGGGACGGGGCCCGGCCGCCTCAATCTGGACGGTCGGGAGGTCGTCAATTTCGCGTCGAACGACTATCTGGGGCTCTCGACGGCCCCCGCAGTAACGGCGGCGGCCGGGTCCGCCGCCGCGTCCCGCGGCGGCGGCGGCGCGTCCTCGCGGCTGCTATCAGGCAACTCCGACGTCCACGAAGAACTCGAGCGGCGTCTCTCAGCGTTCAAAAGCGCCGAAGCCGCGATGGTCTTTCCGTCGGGCTATCAGACCAACCTATCGGTAATATCCGCCCTTGCCGGCGACGGCGACTGCGTGCTGCTCGACCGCCTCAACCACGCCTCGCTTGTCGACGGCGCGCGGCTTTCCGGCGCGCGCGTGGCGGTTTACCGTCACGCCGACCCCGACGACCTTGAGCGCGCGCTGAAAATAATTTCGCGCCATCGCCGACGGTTGATAGTCACCGACGCGCTGTTTTCAATGGACGGCGATCTTGCTCCTCTCGGCGACATCGCTTTCCTTGCCGAAAAATACGGAGCCATCCTGATGATCGACGAAGCGCACTCTACCGGTATATTCGGCCTCCGCGCCGCCGGCGCCGCCGAGCATTTCGGCGTAGAAGACAAAATCGACGTGAAGATGGGAACACTCTCCAAGGCCCTCGGAGCGCAGGGCGGGTTCGTCTGCGTATCGTCTCCGCTGCGCGAATATCTGGTAAACAAAGCGCGCGGGTTCATATATACGACCGCGCTCTCGCCGGTGGTTTGCGCCGCCGCTATGGCGTCTCTGGGTATCGTCGAGAAAAATCCCGGGGCCGGTCGCGCGCTGCTGGAACGCGCCGCGAAACTCCGCGCGGAAATAAAACGTATCGGATTCGACACCGGAAAATCCGTATCGCAGATAATTCCCGTTATCGTCGGAGACAGCGCCCGCGCCGTTGCGCTTTCGAGTTTGCTTTTCAAAAAGGGTTTTTACGCTCCCGCGGTCAGATATCCCACTGTTTCAAAAAAGTCGGCGCGCCTGAGAATATCCGTAACCATTGCCCACTCCGACGAAGACATAGCGCGATTTGTCGAGGCGCTTAAATTATGCGCATAAAAAAAATTGCGGCGGTACGCGGTATTTTTGTGACGGGGACCGATACCGGCGCGGGAAAGACATATGTGTCCTGTCTTATAGCGTCGGCAGTCGCGGCGGGCCGGCGTGTTTCCGTTTTTAAGCCGTATCTGAGCGGCTCCCGCGCCGACGCGCGGAAGCTTCTTGCGGCTTCCGGCTCGTCACAGCGAATCGACGAAGTCAATCCGTATTTTTTTAAGGCGCCGCTGGCTCCGTTTGTGGCCGCGCGACTCGAAAAAAAACGCATTTCCGTCGCGCATACCGTCGAAACTTTTAAAAAAGCGTGTCGTGCCGCCGATTTCGTTATAGTGGAAGGCGCAGGCGGACTCTTTGTTCCGGTTGCCGGCGGATTTCATATTATAGATTTGATAAAAAAACTGCGACTGCCCGCCGTGCTCGTATCCCGCGCCGGTCTCGGGGCCATAAATCACACCTTGCTGAGCGTCGAAGCGTTGTCCCGACGAAAAATCAGGACGGCCGCCGTCGTCATAAATAACTACACCGGCCGCGGAGCCGCGCAAAAAACCAATCCTGCCGTTATCCGGAAATACGTTAGCGCGCCCGTCTTCGTCGTAAAAAAAGACGCGTGCCGCGCGCCGAAAGGACTTTTGAAATGCATTTTGAAAAAAGTATGAAGACCCCGTCGATATCCGCGCTCGACAAAAAATACGTCTGGCATCCGTTTACGCAGATGGCCGACTGGGCAAAAGAAGACAATCTCGTAATTGAATCGGGCCGCGGAATTTATTTGAAGGATACGAACGGGAAAGAATACATCGACGGAGTGTCCTCATTGTGGGTCAACGTGCACGGCCATCGCAAGTCCGCCATAGACAACGCCATAAAAAAGCAGCTCGGGAAAATCGCTCACTCGACGTATCTCGGCCTGGCGCACGCGCCCGGCGCTCTTCTGGCGGAGCGGCTGATTCGCCTTGCTCCGCGCGGTCTTGAGCGGGTATTCTATTCTGATTCGGGATCGACCGCCGTCGAGATAGCTTTAAAAATGGCTTTCCGGTACTGGCGGCAGAAAAAAAATCCTTCGCGCGGCAAGACCATGTTTCTGTCTCTGAAAAACGCCTATCACGGCGATACCATCGGTTCGGTTTCCGTCGGGGGGATGGATCTTTTTGGCGAGAAGTTCCGGCCGCTGCTTTTTAAGACATTATTCGCGCCGTCGTCTTACTGCTATCGTTGTCCGCACAGAACAAAAACTTCCGCCGCGGCTCCGCGCGTCTCCCGAAAGACCCGCGCCGGCGGCTTCCGGATTCATTGTATATCCGTCGGATGCAAGGGGGAATGTTTGAAAGCCGCCGAAGATATTTTCAAAAAACATTCCCGTCGCATAGCCGCGGCCGTCGCGGAACCCATGATACAGGGCGCCGCCGGGATGCTGACTATGCCGCCGGGCTATTTTAAGGCCTTCGCGGATCTCTGCCGGCGATACGGAACGCTTCTTATTGCCGACGAAGTCGCAACCGGCTTTGGCCGCACCGGCAAGATGTTCGCCTGCGAAATAGAAAACGTGCGCCCCGACATTATGTGTGTAGCCAAGGGAATAACCGGAGGATATTTGCCGTTGGCGGCTACGCTGGTCTCTGAAAAAATCCATCGGGCATTTCTGGGACGCTACGAAGATTTCAGAACTTTTTTCCACGGCCACACATATACCGCCAATCCCCTTGCCTGCGCGGCGGCCATTGCGAACCTTGAAATATTCAAAAAAGAAAAAACTATCGGGAAGTTGCCGGCAAAAATAGCCGCGCTTTCCGCCGCGCTGCAAAAACTCTCGTCGGAAAACTCTTTCGTCGGCGATACGAGACAGCTGGGTCTTATGGCGGGAATAGAAATCGTAAAAGACAAAAAAACGGGGAGAATGTTCGCCGTCGAAGAAAAAACGGCGATAAAAATCTGTCGCCGCGCGCGTGATTACGGCGTGATACTTCGACCGCTGGGCAACGTTATCGTGATAATGCCGCCCCTGTCGGTTACCGTCGGCCAGATAGAAAAAATAATAAACGCCGTTGGAAAATCAATAAGAGACGTTCTGCCGTAAGCAGCTGTAAAAATTAGCAAAGTATGTCATTCCCGAACGTTTTTATCGGGAATCTACCCAAAATGTCATTCCCGAATGTCGTTATCGGGAATCTACTATAACCTTAAATTCTGGATTCCCGTTTGCACGGGAATGACGCTTGGGTGCGGCTTTCCACTGGAGTTTACCCCGCACCAAATTGGCGCGGCGCGGGAATGACAAAGAGAAATAAAAAAAATCAAACCTTCCGCGCCGTAAACCGGTTTTTGAATTCCTCTATATCTTTTTTCTGCGTCTCGAATCCTGCGCGTCCCATCAGTCCGTAGGTCAGTTGTTTACCCAGCTCCACCCCCGGCTGGTCGAAGGCGTTAATGTCGAAAAGTTCGCCGGCATACGCGGTGGCAAGTTCCAGCATATAAAGCAACCCGCCGATATTTTCCTCGTCTATCGTCGGAATATCGATAGTCATATTGGCGCGCTGTTCCTTCGCCAGCGCGGTTCTGGTTGCGTCTTCCTCGCATTTTATCAGTTCACCAAGAGAGCGTCCTTCCAGATAATGAGAATATCCTACTTTGGGTATGGGCGCGGATTTTCTGAATTTCCCCGCCGATAAAAACACCACCACTTTGTCGTAAGGCCCCTCGATGTAAAGCTGAACCTGCGAATGCTGGTCGGTGGCGCCCAGAGCTTTAACGGGAGTGGGGCCCACATTTATTGTTTTACCGGCGGTGTCGGATTTTTTTCCGAGAGATTCGGCCCACAACTGCCTGAACCAGTCGGCAACGGGATAAAGCGCGTTGGAATAGGGCATCATCACGCAGATTCGTTTGCCTTTAAGATAAAGAAGATAGTTCAGCGCCGCAAAAACCGCGGCCGGGTCTTCGAGCGGATTCGCCGCGGCCGAACATTTTTGATCCATCGCCTTTGCGCCCGAAAGAATTTTGTCGATTTTTATTCCCGCCGCCGCGGCCGATATAAGCCCCACCGGAGAAAGCGCGGAAAATCTTCCGCCGACGTTCGCGGGAATATCGAAACTCTCTATGCCTTCCGTGGAGGCCAATTCTCTTAAGAAGCCCTTTTGAGAGTCGGTGGTGAAAACCAGATGATCGCGGTATTTTTTGCCCGCTTTGTTTTCGAGGATTTTTTTGAAGAAGAAAAAATTGGCAAGACCTTCGGCCGTTGTGCCGGATTTCGATATGACATTGAAAACCGTTTTTTTGAAATCAATAGTTTCAGCCAATCCCTTGACCAGTTCCGGATCCACGTTGTCCGGCACAAAAATCCGCATCCATCCGCCGCGGGATTTTTTATCAAGAAGATTCCAGAACGGATGGCGCAGCGCGCCCTGCAGTGCGATGTTTCCCAGCGCCGACCCGCCGATTCCGACCACCACGAAGTTGTCGAAGCGTTTCTTCAGCTTCGAGGCGAGACGCTTTATTTTAGCGGCGTCTTCGGTTTTATAAGGCAGTTCCATAAAACCGAGTTTTCCGGCGGCTTTTTTTGCGCCGACGGCTTTTTTGGCCGCGCTCAGACGGTCCTTCAGCGCAAGCAGTTCTTCGGCGGTTACGCCGTGTTCTCCGACTACGTCCGACATTGAATAGGTATAATTAAGTTTAACGTCCATAATTTTTCTCCTTGTTTTCACCCTTCGCTTTTGTCACCCTGAGTGAAACGAAGGGTCTCGCTTCGGCTCAAGATAAACTCCGCGAAGAATCTCGTCTTTCGACGACAAGATAGACCCTTCGCGGAGTTTATCCTGAGGCATTACGAGATTCTTCGCTTCGCTCAGAATGACGCTCGCCGAAGGGCTCAGAATGACAAATACGGGGGTTTTCAACGGCCTCACCTTACTTTTTTTGCCGCTTCGACGTATTGTTCCCAGCTCGACACGGGTACGACGAGTTTTTGCCTGGGATATATTACGCGGGGATTTTTGACGGAGGATTTATTGGCCAGATAAATATAGCGCCACTTCCGGCCGTCGGCAAAATGCCGGCGCATTGAGGCGATGTCCCACAAAGTATCGCCATGGCGGACTATGTAAATCCTGTCCGAAAACGCCGCCTCTTTTATCTCTTTTATCGACTGATGAGCCAACTCCCACGCCTTGTTCGCGTCGCCCTCGGCGAGGGTTTCCTTGGCGATACGGAGGGTGACCTGTCCTTTGGATGCGTTAAGATTTTCGCGCCGCGCGATTTTAAGATATTCTCCGGCCACGGCGACGGCCTCCCGCGCCAGGGCAGCTTTCCGCACGAGGTTTTCCGCTTCAAGTTCGCGCTTGCGCGCGTCAATTTCCGCGCGGGACTTTTCTTCTCTGCGCGCCCGCTCCAATTCCGCGCGGGCTTTGGAGATTTCAACTTGCTTCGTGTATTCTTTCCAGCCGAAAAAGCCGGCCAGCGCCACGATAAGAAGTATCAAATGGAGTTTGGTTATTTTCAACGAATCCTCCCTCTGTTCACAAGTAAACCCTGTAATCTATATCGGGAAAAATATTGTCCCTGCGTTCCAATTCCGTCACATACTCGCGGTCAAGCCGGCCGGTTCGGACATGTTCGTAAAGTTTGGTAAACCGCCGCAGATGGTCGGTGGTGCGCTTGCGGGCGTATTCCACCATGGTGCCGGTCGTCATTATAAAAGCCCAGTCGCTGGACTGCGCCAGCATCAATTCTCTGGCCATTTGGTTGAGCGCCCTCCGCGCGTCGAGGCGAGCCGAGGGATTGTCCCGCGCGATTTTTGTCATTCTTTCTTCCGCCTTGTGAAGATGACGGTAAATCCAGTCGTTTGAGCCGTTGAGCCACACTTCAAAGTAGCCCTTGTCGCCCCAGGATGACGCCGCCGGACTTGATATTTGATTCTTCGGAAAGCGCGACAGATACTCCGACGGAGTGATGCACTTTACGATGTTCTGGTCGTAATGAATTTTTCTGAAAAGATAGTCCAGGAACAACGGCCCCTCGAACCACCAGTGACCGAAGAGTTCGGCGTCGAAAGGGGAAACCACCACGGGCGGACGGTCCATTATACTTGAGAGATATTCCGCCTGTTTAGTTCTGTTAAACAGAAAATTTCCGGCGTGCGACGCGGCCGTCGCCGATGCCTTTGCCGGGTCGTAAGGCATTTTCGCGTCGAGAGAAACCTTACCCGTAACGCGGTAATATTTAAGCCCTACATTCCGGCGCACTCCATCGTCGTGAAGGTATGGTTTTATGTAATCGTAAGGCAGATCGTATCCGACGTCGCGGTAGAATTCCCTGTAAGACGGGTCGCCAGGATAGCCGGCGTCGGCGCTCCAGACCTGATGAGCCGTTTCCTGGTCCCTGCCGAAACAGGCCACGCCGGAAGGAGTGTAGAGCGGCGCGAAAATACCGTATCTCGGACGCGGTTCCGCGTATAAAATTCCGTGCGCTTCAAGAAAGAAAAACCGGATGCCCTCTTGGCGCAATATCTCTTCGATGCCGGGCGAATAGGCGCATTCGGCCAGCCATATTCCGCGCGGATTGCGTCCGAAATGCCGCCTGTAATCTTTTTTGGCGGCGCGAATCTGGGCAATCGCCGCGGCGCGGTGAGTCATCAGAGGAAGAAATCCGTGCGTCGCGCAGCAAGTTATTATCTCTATATGCCCTGAATCCTGGAGTTTTCTGAAACCCGCAAGAATCCTGCCGTCGTATTTGTCCAGAAGCCGGCGGCAATCCGCCAGTATATTTTTATAAAGAATCGCAGAGCGGTTGAATTCGCGGCGGTTCTTGGTGCGCTCCACTTCTTTATCCGCGAGTTCCGCGAGCTTTGCTATGCGCGCGCCGTAGCGAGTCATTAAAAGCTCGTCGGACATCATTCCGGCCAGCGACGGCGTTATAGTCATTGTGACGCGAAAATGGATTTTTTCGGAAACAAGGCGTTCAAATATGGAAAGAAGCGGCAGGTAGGTTTCAGTCAGCCCCTCGTAGAACCAATCCTCTTCGAGGAAATCCGGATATTCGGGGTGGCGTACGTACGGAAGGTGCGCGTGGAGAACGGGGCACCAGTATCCTTTTGGCATCGGATTTATTTTTTTGAGGTATTGGATTTTGAGCGGCCCGACAATACTCCGGAAGACGGCATAGACATAAGTTCCTTCCATCGTTCGGTCATAAGGCGGGCCATGGAAACGGATCCTGCGCCGGCTTCCAGACCGCCGGAAAGCTCAATTATTTTTTCAAAATCTTTTTCCGTTATGCCCCATTTCTCGTCCGTTTTGTCAGAAATCCCGAATCTGGGGGACGCCACGGGATTAGACCTGGCCGCCGCCGTAAACACGCCGTCGGCGCCGATTACGCCTATCTCCACGCACCATACGCGGTTGACGCGCCCGCAGTTTATGTGCCAGCTTCCCGACTCGGGGGCAACAAAAATATCGAAAGCCGCAAGGGCGTTCCTGCCGTTGAATTTTACGCCCGTTATGTCGTAAACCCTGAGCGCCCACACGGCGCGCGATTTTGGTTTCGGCGGCAGTTTTTTGGTAAGCGCGGATATCTTATTTTGGTTTATTTCCCAGTAGACGTATATCCAGAGAGGATCCCTGGGGAGAGCGACAATCTTGGTGTCTCCGTATGACGCCGGAAGTCCGTGCGCCGTCGCTTGCGCCGGACGTATCTTTCTTAAAGACATTGAACCTGCGATTTTGGCCATAATTTATGCCTCGCCTCGTCGAAAATATAACTTCAAAATAATACATTATTGAGGCCTTTTTGTCAAGCGCGCCGGACGTGGCCGCTTGTGTGTCCGGTATGGGCGCGTTAAAATACGCCTGCGACTGTTTTGCCGTCGGCGAATGTTTGATTTTTTAGAGTTTATTAGGTAGAATAACGTTCACATTTCAATGCCATCAGCGATGACGAGACACTTTAAAGCAGCCGCGGTTTCCGCCGCGTGTTTTTCTGCGTTCGCAATAGCGGGTTTTGCCGCCGTGCCCGCGGCGACAGAGCGCGTTTATTTCTTTCTTTCCAGAACTCAAAGTCCCGACGGAAGTGTCGGCGGCGAAATACGTCGCGCGGCGGATCAGGCGCTTGTCGCCTCCGTTTTTCTGTATCGCGGGCATATAAACAGGGCGCGAAGGGCGCTCGATATTCTCGACAATATAAGGGAGGCCGACAAAAAATCAGGCGGATTCAAAGGGTTCGCGCAGACCTACGACGACAAATCGCGGGTCGTCTCGGGGCGCATCGACCCGTTTGCGCAGGCGGCCGCCGCATCGGCTTTTTATAACTACAAATCCATTGCGGGTACAAGCAGATACGACCGTTCGATGTCGGCCCTGGCGGACTTGTATCTCGCGCGGGTCAACCCGTGGGGCGTTGTCAGCGATTTTTCCGCGCTCTCATCGACGTCCGCGCTGCCGGCGACAATATCGTCGCCATCGGCGGTCGAAAATCTCTGCGCCTATTATATTTTTAACGCGGCCGCCGCCTACACGAGAGACGACCGCTACTTAAAAGCCGCCAAGCGTCTCGGATACGCGCTGAAAGATTTGTTCTTTGAAGAAACCCGCAAGAGTTTTGTCGCGGATTTGTCGGGCGGGCCGGCCGCGCCGGATTCTTACGCCAATATGCTTGGAGCGTTGTTTGGCGGCCCGTGGCGTCCGGCGGTGTCGCTTGACGCCGGAGGCGGTTTGGGCCGTATGTCCTTATCCGAATTGGCCGCAGCGCAGTACACCGCGTCCGCGAATTCGTCCGTGCCATCGCCCGAGCCGGCAACGGCCATGTTCCTGAGTTTCCCGCCGGAGATACCCGACGGAGCGTTTATAGGCGCATCGGACGGACAATCCCGCCCGAAACCGGACTATTTCGCCACTGCGGTTTTTGTTTTTCTGGCGGAAAAAAATAATCCGTTTGCCATTCGCGACGAAAACTTTTTGCGCCGCGTGGACGGCGCCGAAGTTCCGCGCGGCGAGCAGTGGAAGTCCGACGGATTTGAGTCCGGTGAGAGAGAGTTTTATTCGGCGCCCCGCGAAGCCGTTCGCAACGCCGACGTGTTCTTAAGCCCCGACAATCAGTCGAAAAAAAACGGAAGTTTTTCCCTGAGGGCGCAGTATTTGCCCTTGAAAAACGAGAAATCCTCGGCCATTGTCACCAGGGTTTTCTACCCCGCGCAGGATTTTTCCGGAGCGGGCCGCTTACGGTTTTGGCTCGCTGCCCGCCCCGCGGTTTTTACTTTGGGCGCGATGAATCTGAAAATCCGCCTCAGAGTAATAGACGAATCCGGAGTGTGGGCGGATTCCCAGCCGTTAAATTATTCCGGGCGCGGCGTGGAAAACTCCGTGGTCTGCCCCGCGGGTTTTACGCCGTCGGCCGTCGGAAAACATCCCGACTATTCCAAAATAAAAAAACTTGTCTGGATGTTTGAAGAAGAAACCCAGACGTCCTGGAACATAAATCTTGACGACGTGAGGATAGAATGACGAGATTATCGACGCGCTCCGCCGTTGCCTGCGCGGCGTTTATATTAACGGGCGTTTCCGCTTTCGCGTCGACGATTTCCCGCTTTCCCGGCATGGCCTCCGCCGGAGTGTCCGAACCCGACGGCCCGTCGGCCGCGCTGCTTAACCCCGCCTCTCTGGCGGTAACCGAAGAAAGCGAGTTTTCCGTCGGTTTGGCGAACGGCCGCTCGAAGGGCATCGACTTAGGCGCTTCTTACACCGGGATATTCAGAAAGTTTGCTCCCGCCTCGGCGTTTCTATCAAAAAATCTCTCGACCGGCGAGTTTGATTTTTCCGCGGCTTTCGGACGCAAGGAAACACTGAACTTTTTGCCGGGTTTTTCATGGGGCGCGCGCGCGGGCGTTTCGGCCGCAGATGACGGCGCCATAGCCGGCGGACTGACCGCCGGAGCCCATTTTCCCGTCGATGCGTGGCGTTTCGGCGCGGCCCTGGCGTCCGGCGGCGGCAGGCCCTCCGCCCGTTTGGGCGGCTCGACATATCTGCTGGACGAATATCTGCTTGCCGCCGACATAGACACGGATTCCAAAATCTATCTGGGATTTGAAACCGGAGTTTACGGCAATCTCGGCCGCGCTCGCGCGGGATTCAATACCCGCGACGAAGCCGTCTCCGTCGGACTGGGAGCGTATCTCTGGCCTTACGCCGTCGACGTATATTACTCCGTGCCTCTGAATATTGCAACATCGGGGCGGTTTGGATTTTCCTTTGTGTACCGATTCGGCGGATACAATTTTTCACAGGTGCTTCTGGAGCGCAATACCGAAAAAACCATGTATCTTGAAAAACGCATAAGGGACGCCAAGTCCGAGCTCTCGACGCTCAACAAGAAGCTAGTTGAGACGGAAGACGCCTACCGGAAAGCGCGCGATTTCGTGGACATTCTTGACTCAGAGGCGTCGGAGTTGATTAAGCAGAAATTAAAGATGATGAAGGGCGGTGTCGACGAGAAACCTGCGGCGGCGCCCGCGCCTCAGCGTCAGGCGGTCGCCGCTCCCAAGCGCACGTGGCCGGTTCGCCATCGCGCGCAGGCCGGAGATTCATTAAGGTCGCTGGCTCAGCAATATTACGGAGATTCCAACAAGTGGCAGAAGATATACGACGCAAATCGCAATAAAATCGAGCGGGGTTTGCCGAAAATCGGAGAAGATATAATAATCACCGCGCCGTAACGCCGCCGTATGTCATTGTGAGGGCAAGGGCGCGGCGATCTGACACGAAGAGTCATTCTGGGTCCTTCGGCGGCGTCATTCTGAGCGTAGCGAAGAATCTTATAATGCCTCAGGATAAACTCCGCGAAGAATCTCATTGAGATCCTTCGGGCGTTGCCCTCAGGATGACTGCTTTGCGGTCAGATTGCTTCCCCCGCTTGCGCGGGGGCGGGCTCGTCGTTGTAGGTAGGGGTGAAAAATCTTTCGCCCCTACAAAATCCTCGCAATGACAAATGGGGAAAAGCGGCCTTGTAATGACAGGCGGGAAATCCCGCTCTTAGCAATGACGCAGGATGCAAATAAAATGCTCAAAGACGAACTGGAAAAATTAAAGAAGGAATGGGCGCCGAAGATAATGACCGGCTCCGGCGGCGAAGCCGCCTCCGAACTTTTTTTAAGACGAGCGGACATCGTCGGAGCCGCCGCCGACGACGAAATATCAAAACTTCAGAAACAGAACGCTTCTTATCGCGACGAAAATGAAATCATAAGAGGGCTTATAGGCCTTTCCGACGTCGAGACCAAGGCCAAAATACTTGCTCTGGTCGAGGAAACGCGTTTTCTGCGCGAACATATCATAGAACTCAAAAAAGCCGCCGACAAACTTTCCGCGGATTTGGAGATCTCGCGCATCGAGGTTGAAACCGTAAAACGCGACGCGTCAGTCATTGAGGAAGTTCACAGAAAAGAACTCGACCGCCTCCGTGAGGTCATATCCGGCACGGAAAAAAAACTTTCCGTCATAGACGCCGGCTGGAAGAAAAAATACGACTCCGCCGCTTCGGAACTCGGCGGACAGCGCGCCGCGTATCACCGTCGGCTGGAAAGCTCTTCCTCCGATTTGTGGAGTTTTTCGCAGGTTGTGCTCGACGGGTGGGTAAGACACGTCCGCGACAATCTGGGCGCGGTTTTCGGCGCCACGGATTATCTGTCGGGATGTCTCGATCAAAAAATAACGTCCGTCAGAAAACTTAAAAAAGACATAGAGCCGGATCTTAAACTCATCAAGGAGAAAACAACCGCTACCGTTGACACTTTCAATAAAATGGCGGAATTTTTTCTGGTAAAGCCCGAACTCAAAAAATGCGACGTCAACGCGATTTTTCGCAAGTTGAAGGAAAAATACTCGCGGATTTTCGGGCTTACGGTCAAATGGCCGGAAGAAAAAGAATATCCGCCCGTTGTCTGCGACGAGGAACTTCTCGCCGCCGCGGTGGGAGAGTTGGTGGACAATTCCGCGGACGCTCTCGGCGGGGAAGAAGCCCGCTCCGGCTCCATAGACGTCAGCATTGTTTGCGACGACATTTCGTTTGCTGTCGAGGTCTCCGATTCGGGCGCCGGCGTTCCTCCTGAAAACGAGGAAAAATTGTTCACGCCTTTTTTTACGACAAAAACCGGCAGAGACGGCTTGGGACTGGTTCGCGCGAAACGAAACATACTTTTCCACGGCGGCGAAATACACTATTCCGCCGGCAAATTCAGATTCAAAATAAGCCATGAGTGAAAAAATACTTGTAGCCGTAGCCGATCCGTCGTCCCGATCCGCCCTTATGTCGGCGCTCAAAAATTCCGGATACGGTGTATACGACATAGGCGAAATCGTCTCGGCGGCCGACGCCTTCTCCAAAGTTAATCCGTCGCTGATAGTGGCCGACACGGAGTTCACGGACTGGTTTCTCTCGCAGTTTCGTCAGGCGGCGTCCAGGGACTTGCCGGTAATCTGTTATCTCAAAGAGCACAACGCGCGGCTGGCTTACGACTATCTAAAAAAGGGAGCGTATGACTGCATCACCGATCCGCTGAGACCCATAGAGATAGTCGATATCGTCAACAAATCTCTGAGCAAGGATGTGCTGTCCTTCGATAAGTCCGCCAACCAGAACATATTCGATTATGTGGCCGCTCTGCCGCTTATCAAAAAAATATATCTGGCCGCCGGTTCGGCCGCGTTTATCGGCATTTTCGGGCTTTTGGTTTATCTGGCCGCCAGCCCATCGGTCGGAAAAGAGATAGAAGTGTCCCACCGAAACGTAACGGGCGTGATAGTAGGCGCCAAATCGGTTTATGTGAGCGATTGGTTCACCCAATCGGTGTATCGTTACGCCCGCGCCCGCGGCGAATTGCTGGACGTGTACTATTTTTCGGATTTCGGACCTTTGGGACTGGCCACCGACGGCGCGTCGATTTATTCCGTCGGCACGGATTCCATGATCCGCCGCCACGTGGTCAACGACGCCGCAAAGCGTCTTGAGACGGCAGAAGAGTACACCGCGCCCGGACTTGTGTCGGGCGGAGGCATTTTCGCCGAGAAAGATTTCATCTGGGCGGGCGACACTCAAATGAAAAAGTTGTTCCTTTACGAAATAATCCGTGCCGTCCCGCCTTCGCCGGGCGCATTAAGAAAAATAGGGGAATATTCCACCGGCGCCATATCGCCCGTCGCCGTCTGTAAAAAAGGCGACAAAATATTTCTGGCCGACGGCGTCACCGGTTCCGTTTTTTCGGGGAAAATAATAGACGACAGGTTCATCCCGCAGAAGGAAAACACGGCGCCGCCGGGTTTTCGCGTAGTTGCCTGCGCCATAGAAGAATCCGGATTTCTGGCGGTATTCGCCGGAGACAAAACCATTCTTAAAAGGACAAAGTTCAAATAAATCGAGTTGATTTAAAAAACTATCTTTTTCCCCGTATGCCTGCCCTCGAACGTTTTTATCGGGGGTCATTCCCGAATGTTGTTATCGGGAATCCATACTACGACGGAAACTCTGGATTCCCGCTTTCGCGGGAATGACGTGATAAGGGTTTTTCAATTGAGTCAAATTATGAAGTTCAACATATACGTTCTCTATCCGTTCGATTCGGGGCTGGAGCTTGATTTCAAAGGCCGCGCCGCCGACGAATTCTTTAAGTCGATGTCGTCGAAAAAAACGTCGGTCAATGTCGTGTCGCACGAAGCCGCGTCGCGTTTTGCCCCGTCGGTGGAGTCCACCACAGCGGTGTATAAATTCGGCGTCGGCGTCACACAGCTGAAACTTTCCGTTGAATGCGAAATGAAAGACCTCGCCGATCTTTCATTCGCCGTGGAGAACGTCAGGATAGGCAAAACCCGCCTCGAAGATTACGCCCGCTCCGTGGCCGAAGGCGTTATGCACAGGGCGCGGAAATTGGCGGTTTACCGCTACGAGATGCGGCTGCCGGACGTGGAGATATTTCCCATTTTCACCGCGGAGGAACCGCTGTCCGACGACGCCGCGCGTTTCATAGAGCGCAATAACAGGGTGATATTCGGTATACTTTCCGGCGAGCGCGAGTATGACCGGCTTTCCGCTTACGTGCTCGAACAGGAAAAACTCGTCAACTACGGCTATTATGAAAACGAAATAATACTCATCAAAAGATTCGGAGCTTTCGTGGCTTCGTCCGACGCGTCCGCGGTGGCCGAAATGATAAAACTGGCGCTGGCGCAGTACTGGTCGCTTAAATCCTATAATTTCATAATGGACAAGGAACTCGATACCGCGCAAATGCTGCTGGGCTCGATGCCCCCGTACTACAAGTTCTGGCGCATGCCATCCGCGTATCACAGATTCTCGGCGGAGGCCATAGATTTCGACAGAGATAAAATTTCCATCGTCGATTCTCTCTATAACGTGATGATAAACATTCCGCGCGTGGAGGCCGACTGGCATCTCGGCACGATTCACAAGAACGTAAACAAAGTGTTCGATATAAACGGGCTTTACGAGACGGTGGGCACAAAGATAGAACGCATCGAAGAATCTTATAACGCCGCCCGCGATTATCTGTCCACTAATTTTTTTATTCTTCTGGATATAATATTCTTTCTGTCGCTGGCCTGGTCGGTTTTTGACACGATACTGCTCTTTACGATAGCTAAAAAATAAAAGGGAGCCCCAAAATAAAAGGGAGATCGTAACTCTGTGAACGCCATTAAATACGTAATCAAGATAGGTTCAAATCTTATTGTCGACGAAAAAAGAAAGGTCGATACCGACGTTCTCGGCTGGCTGGCTTCTGAAATAGTGACACTGAAAAACGAAGGGGTCGCCTGCGTTCTGGTTACGTCCGGCGCCATAGGCGTGGGGCGCATAAAGAGCGGAATCGACTCGAAAACTTTGAGCATCAGGGAAAAACAGGCGCTTGCCGCCGTCGGACAGCCGGAGCTTATGGGCTATTACCGCGACGCCTTCGCGCGCGGCGGGCTGTCGGTCGCGCAGATACTCCTGACAAACGAGGATTTCGTGTCGCGCGCCAGATTCATGAACATCCGCAACACCATTGTCACTCTTTTGGGATACGGCGTCACACCCGTCATAAACGAGAATGACACCGTCGCCGTCGACGAAATAAAATTCGGCGATAACGACACACTGTCGGCGCACGTGGCTTCGGCTCTCGGAGCCGACACGCTGGTAATTCTGACCGATGTCGAAGGGCTCTACCGCGGCAAGTTTTCCGCCGAAAATCTCGTCGGCACCGTAACCCGCATAACCCCCGAAATAGAAAAACTCGCCGGCGCGAAATCCGGATCGAAATACGGCACCGGCGGAATGGCCTCAAAAATCAAAGCCGCCAAAATCGCCGTGGATTCCGGAGTAAGAACCGTGCTGGCAAAGCCCTCGGCCGGACTATTCGGCAAAATCAGGGCCGGCGCCGCCGCGGGCACCATATTTATGCCGTCGCGCAGAATGGATTCTAAAAAGTGCTGGCTGGCGTTCGGAGCCAAAATCAAGGGTTCGATTTTGATCGACAAAGGAGCCGCCGCCGCCGTGCGCTCCGGCAAGAGCTTACTTGCGTCGGGCGTGCGCGGCGCAGAAGGCGTATTCGGTTACGGCGACGCCGTGAATGTTTGCGAAACGCCGTCGGGCGAAGCCGTCGCGCGCGGGCTCGTGAATTTTTCGTCGGCAGACCTCGCCAAAATAAAAGGAAAACACTCCGGCGAAATACCCGCCATAATTCCGGGCGCGACCGCGCCCGAGGTTGTTCACCGCGACAACCTTGTTATAATCCAGGCGCGATAAATATGTCGACAGATAATTTCAAAAATTCCCCTGTATCTCCTTCTTTATTCCCCCTTATCAAAGGGGGGCAGGGGGTTGTTATTCTTCCGCATCAAAGGCGCACAACCCCCTTTTATTCCCCCGTTATTAAGGGGGAAATTTTCACCTTTAACCCCTTTTGATAAAGGGGAACAAGGGGATTTCTTAAAGTAAGTGTAATTATGGAAATAGGCATAATCGGTTTGCCCAACGTCGGCAAATCCTCCCTGTTTAATCTTCTGACGAAGGCCGCCGCCCAGACGGGAAACTTTCCGTTTACCACCATAGAGCCCAACGTCGGCGTGGCGGCGGTTTCCGGCGACAATCGTCTCAAAAAGCTTGGGGAAATTTACAATCCCGAAAAACTTACCCCGGCATCGGTGCGTTTTGTCGACGTTGCGGGGTTGGTCAAAAACGCCCACAAGGGCGAAGGTCTGGGCAACACGTTTCTGTCGCACATAAGACCGCTGGACGCCGCCCTCGATGTCCTTCGCGCGTTTGTGTCCGACGATGTGGTCCCGTCGGGCGCGAACGGTCCGGAAGACGAGCGGATGATTGTCGATACCGAACTGCTGCTGGCCGACCTTGAATATGCCGTCCGCGCGCGGGAAAAACTCGCGGTCGCGTCAAGAAGCGGCGACAAATTCGCGGCCGAGGGCGCGGCGTTTCTGGGCGCAGTCGTCGCGCGGCTGCAAAAGGGCGAAGCCGTCGCCGGGCTGGTTCCGCCGCCGCTCGGCCCGTCGTCGCCGTTTCACCTGAAAGATTTTTTAACCGCGAAGCCGCGCTTTTTCGTTATCAATTCCACGGCGCCTTTTGATCCGGCCGAGCGCGCCGGCGCGGTAAGAATAGACGTTAAGCTTGAGACGGAAGCGCTGGAACTTCCGCCGGAGGAAAGAGCCGGTTTTCTTGCGGAATACGGAATATCGCGCCCCGCTTCCGAGAGTATAGTCGCCGCGGCCGCGCGGCTTCTGGATCTCATAATTTTCTATACCGTCGTCGGTACCGAAGTACGGGCCCGTCACATAAAAAGGGGTTCCACGGCTCTGGACGCCGCCGCGGGCATACACACCGATATGTCCAAAGGATTCATAAAGGCCGAGGTATTGTCTTTTAACGACCTTCTCGTCGCCGGTTCCGAAAAAGACGCCCGCTCGCGCGGTCTTGTCCGGGGCGAAGGTCGTGATTATCCGGTGGCCGACGGCGACATCGTAAGGATACACTTTCGCTGACGGTCCCCCGGCAGCGTGCGTTTTTAGTTTCCCGCGGCGATTTTTTGTATAATCTGGCTTTATTTACACGCAAACACGAAAATGAGTTCAAAACGCGCGTCGTTATCGTCGGGCACGGATATCGTGATACTGGCCGCGGGCCTCGGCGCCAGAATGAAGTCGTCGACGCCCAAGGCGCTTCAGAGGATTTGCGAAAGGCCGATACTCCGCTGGATTTTAGAAGCGGCATTTTCCGTGCGCGCGTCGCGGGTCGTGGTAGTGTGCGGTCACGGAGCGGCGGAAGTTGCGGCCGCCGCGAAATCGTGGTACCCCAAAGATTTCGCCGCGGGCCGCCTTGTATTCGCAACGCAAAAAAAACAACTCGGTTCCGGAGACGCGCTCAAAGCCGCGCTGCCGAAGTTATCACTTAAAAGAACCGTGCTGGTTCTCCCGGGAGACGCTCCGCTTGTGCGGCGTTCGACCATAGCGTCGCTGATGAAAATATTTTCCCGTTCCGACGCGGCAGCTTCCGTGCTTACGGCGGAACTTCCCGAACCTTTCGGATACGGAAGGATATTGCGTTCTGGGTCGGGAGAGTTCACGGGGATTGTGGAGCATAAGGACGCCTCCGACGGGCAGAAAGCCGTCGCCGAAATAAACACGGGAGTTTACTGTTTCGCGCCGGGGCATCTTAAAGCGTCGATATCGGACGTGAGGCCGGACAACGCCAAAAAAGAGTATTATCTGACCGACGTGGTGGGCATTTTGCGCCGCAGGGGCTTGAAAGTGACGGCCGAAAAACTGGCCGACCCGTCGGAAGCGTTGGGCATAAACACCCGCGCGGAACTGGCCGCCGCCGAGAAAAATTTGCGCTCGGCCATAAACGGGGCGCATATGGCCTCGGGGGTGACATTTCTTAATCCCGAAAATACCTGCGTCGGGCCCGACGTGCGAATAGGCCGCGATACCACGATACAGCCGGGAGTTTTTCTTAAAGGCCGGACAGTAGTGGGTTCCGGCTGCGTGATAGGGCAGGGTTCCTACATCAAGGACAGCTCTATCGGAGACGCCTGCAGTATCAGGTCGTCGTACATATACGAGTCGAAAATAGCGTCGGACGTGCTTATAGGTCCGTTCGCCCACATTCGTCCCGGCACCGTCATCAAAAGTAAATCCCGCGTAGGGAATTTTACCGAGATAAAAAATTCCTTCGTCGGCGACGCGACAAAACTCTCGCACCTGGCTTACGTGGGCGATACGTATCTTGAAGGCGACATAAACGTGGGCGCGGGAGCCATCACCTGCAACTACGACGGCGTAAATAAACACCGCACACGCATAGGCAGAGGCAGTTTCATAGGTTCAAACGTCAATCTGGTGGCGCCCGTGCGAATCGGCCGCAGGTCTCTGATAGGCGCCGGCTCCACAATAACCTCGGACGTGCCCGACGACACGCTGGCCATCGAGCGCGGCCGGCAATTTCACAAACCGCGCAAAAAACGCCGGTAATAATCAATTCGTTTTTACAAGCAGGGGCGAAAGATTTTTCGCCCATGCCGGTGAAAAATGTTCTGCCGGTGAAAAATGTTTTGTTTGTAGGGGCGAAAAATCTTTCGCCCCTGCTTCAAGGAAGGAAAAAATGGATTTGGAACTCAAAATATTTTCCGGCAGCGCCAATCCCGAATTGTCGACATCCATAGCCCGTCTGGCCGGAGTGCCCCTCGGAAAAATGGAGTCGTCGAGATTTTCCGACGGCGAATCGCGCATAAGCATCGAAGATAATGTCCGCGGCTCCGACGTTTTCATAATACAACCCACCACTCCTCCGGTAAACGAGAGCGTGATGGAACTGCTGATAATAATAGACGCTTTGCGCCGCGCCTCCGCAGGACGGATAACGGCGGTTATGCCCTACTACGGATACGCCAGACAGGACAGAAAGTCCGAGCCCAGGGTCCCGATTACATCCAAACTCATAGCCAATCTGATAACGGCCGCCGGGGCCAACAGAGTGCTCGCGCTTGACCTGCACGCCGGTCAGATTCAGGGATTTTTCGATATTCCCGTCGACCATCTTTACGCCGCTCCGGTTTTTCTGGAATATTTTAAGGACCGTTCCAACACGGTAGTCGTATCGCCGGACGCCGGCGGCGTTGAACGCGCGCGCGCGTTCGGAAAGAGGATGAATTCGGAACTCGCCATTGTGGACAAACGCCGTCCCAGGCCGAACCAATCCGAGGTGCTCAATCTCATAGGCGACGTGGAGGGCAAAAGGGCCGTCATCGTGGACGATATGGTCGATACTGCCGGCACCATAGTTCAGGTCGCCGCGCTTCTTAAGAAAAAGGGCGCCAAAGAAGTCATTTGTGTTTGCACCCACGCCATACTTTCCGGCGACGCCAAAGAAAAAATAGAAAAATCCGAAATATCAAAAATCATCACGACGGATACGATATATCACAAGCAGCTTCCGCCCAAAATTCTTAAACTTTCAGTAGCCGGCCTGCTGGCCGACGCGATAAAAAGAATTCACGCCAACGAATCGGTAAGCTCTCTTTTCGTATAGGCACAAAACGCAACCCGGAGGAACAAAACAATGCAGGAAATCAATCTGGACGTAATCGTACGGCAAAGCACAAAGAAGGGCGAGGTAAAGCGCTCGCGCGAATCGGGGCAAATACCCTCGGTTATTTACGGCAGGGGCGAGGAGAATATAAACGGTTACATCGACGCGAAAATCTTCAATAAGATGATTAAGAATTTTTCGTCGGGTAACACGATATTCAACCTTAATGTCGCCGGCGGCGTGAAAAAAGCCATCATCAAGGACATACAGATAGATGTCGTGAAACGCGACTCGATACACGTCGACTTTCAGATAGTTTCAATGGCTTCCAAAATCGAGGTATCGGTTCCGCTCAGGATTTCCGGCGAAGCGCCCGGTGTCAAACTGCACGGCGGTATTCTTGAGCATTTCATCCGCGAGCTGAAAGTAAAATGCCTGCCCAAAGATATTCCGCAGTCCATTACGGTCGATGTTTCCGGTCTCGAAATAGGCCGGGGTATTACCGTCGGGGAATTGCCTAAATTTGAAGGCGTGGAATTTCACGCCGACGCTCACGCCATGATCGTAAACGTGGTGGCTCCCAAGAAGGAAGAGGTTGTCGCGCCCGAAGCCGCCACCGCCGCCGCCGAGCCCGAAGTCATATCCAAGGGCAAGAAAGACGAGGAAGGCGTCGAGGGAGAGGTCAAAGAAGGCAAAGAAGGCAAAGACGTCAAGGAAGCCAAGAAACCTTCGGATAAATGACCGCCGCCGGCCGAATAAAACTGCTCGTAGGACTGGGCAATCCCGGCGAGCGTTACCGCAATACCCGTCACAACGCGGGCTTCGAAGTGGCCGATTCAGTGGCCGCGGCCCTCGATGCGGATTTTAGGGAACATTCAAAATATCTGCTGGCCCGCGCCGCAGATGTATCGGTAGTTAAACCGTCGACGTTTATGAATCTGTCGGGAGAAGCCGTGGCTTCTCTGGCCGCCAAACGAGGTTTTAAGCCGGAAGAAATTCTGGTGGTGTGCGACGACTTCGCCTTGCCGCTGGGTAAAGTCAGATTGCGCCGCGACGGTTCGGCGGGCGGACACAACGGCTTAAAAAGCGTTATCGGCGCCGTGGGCGGCGGATTCGCCCGCCTCCGTGTGGGCGTGGGGCCTTTGCCTGACGGAAAGGATGCCTCGGATTTTGTGCTGGAGCGCGTATCGCCGCCGGACTCCGAGACGTTAAAATCGGCCGTCTCGCTTGCGGCCGGAGTGGCGCGGCGCCTGCTGGAATCAAACGATAAATCGTCCGGCACGTGGAGCGTTTCCGAACCTGGAGAAGAATTATGACGAAGGAAATGACAATAGAAGCCGCCGTCGAGGCCATAAAAAGCAAAGAGGAAGAGGCGGCTGCCGCCGTCGAGGCCGCTGTCGCGGAGGCGCGCGCCATTGTGGATGCCGCGTCGACGTCGGCAAAAGAAGAAATAGCCAGGTTTGCCTCCGGCCTCGAAGAAGATTCCCGCCGCTCCGAGGCCGTATACGAAGAAAAAGCGTCGCGCCTGGGCGATAAGACATCCGCCGAACTGGCCGCGTCCGCCAAATCTTCGCTGGAATCGGCCCGCGCCGGAGTGTCGTCGGCTTCGGCTTCGCTGGATAAAAAATTCCGCAAACTCGAATGGCTGTGACGCGCGCGGGTTTTTATCGAAGTGTTTAATCAAAAATGTCCGTAGCCAAAATACTCAAAATCACTCTCTTTTTTCCCGCCGCCGCCGAGGATCGCGTCCTGCGCCTTCTCTACGATATGGAATGCGTCGAGGCCGTCACCGGACGTATTTCCGAAGAGAGGCGCCAGAAAGAATCCGAGTCGGGCTCAAAACGTCTTGAAGACGTTTCGTCGCGGCTCGATTCCGTGCGGATGGCCATAGATTCAATCTCGCGCGCCGCCTCGGCGATGTCCATGCCGCCTTCGTCCGGCTCAAAAATCAGGATGTCCGCCGGGCAGGAAGCGTCGCTTCCGTCGACTTTCGATTATATGGACGTTTGCGCGAACGTCTCAATGCTCTCAAAATCCATATCCGAGGCGGAAAGTTCCGCGCTGCGCTACGATATCGAAGCCGCCCGCCTCGAACCATGGAAGGATATCCGCGCCAAACTCGCCGACCTCTCCGACGGCTCCACCGTGCGATTTTTCGCCGGACAGAGCGCGTCCGCGCGCGCCAGAGAGTTTTTTGCCGCGCTGGAAAAATATCCTCATTATCCCGCCCCCATATCCGACGACGGCAAGACGATGTCATTCGGTCTGGCCTATCCCGCCTCTTTGGCCGGCAAGATAACGACCGCAGCCAGAAAGTACGGCATAACCGAAGTGCCTTATTCCTCATCCGAAGACACTCCGGGCGAAATGCTCCGGCGCGTGCTTTCCGCCCGCGCCGCGCATATCCGCCGCGCCCGCCGCCGCAGGGAAAAGCTGGCGCATTTGTCCCCGCGCCTCCGGGAGCTTAAAGCCGTCTACGACATTCTGCTTAAACAAAAAACACTTCTTGAATCAGGGAAGATGATGTTTTCTACCGCGAGTATCCGGTATTTTACCGGATGGGTCACAGCCGCTCAGCTGCCGAAACTTGAATCCGCCCTCGGCGGCGTCGGCGTTGCCAGTCACATGGCGGTCGAAAATCCGTCGGCCGGCGACGACGTTCCGGTGGCGCTCGAAAATAAAAAACCTTTCGAGCCGTTTGAAGTCGTCACCGACTTATACGGGAAGCCGTCGTATTCCGAGTCGGACCCTACGCCGTGGGTTGCTCCTTTCTTCGCCATTTTCTTCGGGATATGCATGGCCGACGCCCTTTATGGACTTATAATCGCTTCGGCCGGTCTGGCCGGCGTCAAATATCTTAAAACCGCCTACGCCCGCAAGTTCATGCGGCTTGTGTTGTTTTGCGGCGTGTCGACCACGATATTCGGAGTCCTGATAGGCGGATATTTCGGCAATCTCGTCGACCGCTTTGAAGTTTTTTCGTTCATAATACCGTTAAAAAACAAGCTGATGATATTCAACCCGCTTGAAAATTCCATAGAGTTCCTGGCGGCATGTCTTGTGCTCGGATTTATTCAGACGATGCTGGGCAGTTTTCTTAAACTCGCGGGGGATTTGAAGCAGAAAAATTTCCGCGAGGCGATTCTGTCCGATATGTCCATCATCGGAATCCAGGCGTCGTTTCCTCTCGTGATAATCGGCGAACTGTTCGGCGCCAAAGTCGCGCCGACATCGTGGCTGCTGGGCGCGCTCGGAGTGTCGTCGGCGGCGCTTATGGTAAACCAGTGGATAGTCAACGACGGGATAGTCCTGAAACTTTTTCAGATGTTCTTTTCCGTCTACGGAGCGATTACGGGCAATGCGCTTTCGGACATACTCAGTTACAGCAGATTGTTCGCGCTGGGGCTGTCCACATCTTTGCTGGCGATGGTGTTAAACGAGGTCGCCGCGCTTCTCTTTTCGTCGTACATAGGCATTCCGTTCGGGATTCTGGTGCTTTTGCTTTTCCACCCTTTTATACTTTTGATCAGCTCGCTCGGCGCGTATGTTCATACGAGCCGTCTTCAGTATCTGGAATTCTTTAATAAATTTTTTCGCGGCGGCGGACGGGAAATGCGTCCGCTGGCCTGGGTAAAAAAATACACCGCCTGACGGATTTACCGTCGGAAGTTCGGAGGCATTAAAATGATAAGAAAACAATTCCTGATTAAGCCCAAACTTCAGATCAAGTATATGGTCATCACGGCCGCCGTCGTGATTTTGAGCGCGGTGGTGGTGTATCTGTCGCTGCATCATGTGCTTCGCTCGGCCGGCGGAATGGAACAACTTACGACCGGCGAGTGGATTCGCCTTCAAAGCGCGCTCGACAGAAGTTTAATATGGATAGTCGGATTCATAGCGGCGGTTCTGGCCGTCGAAAGCGTGTTCTTTTTTCACAGGATGGTCGGACCTCTTTATGTTTTTGAAAAAGTGCTGGGCGCCATCAAAGCCGGCGACCTTACGCAGAGGGTAAATCTCAGGCAGGGCGACGAATTCAAGGAAGTCGCCGCCGAATATAACGCCATGGCCGACAATCTTGCCGCAACGATATCTTCTGCCCGCGATTCCGCGGACAAAATAGCCTCATCCTCCGAGTTGCCCGCGTCGCTGTCGTCCGAGGTCGCGAAACTTTCGGCGGCGCTGAAAGTTTTCAAGACCAAGTGAAAGAACTCCGTCGGGAAATACTGCGCCTTAAAGAATTCCGCAAAGCCGTAATACTGTCCCATAATTATCAGGCGGACGAAATTCAGGATATAGCCGATTTTACGGGCGACTCGCTGGAACTTGCGCGCCGCGCGGCTTCTCTGGGCGATTCCGTAGAGACGGTGGTTTTCTGCGGCGTCTATTTTATGGCCGAGACGGCCGCGATTCTTAACCCCTCCAAAAAAATACTCATTCCCGATCCTCTGAGCGGCTGTCCCCTGGCCGATATGATTACCGCCAAAGAACTGTCGGAACTTAAAGCGGACAATCCCGGCGCGACGGCCGTCTGCTACGTGAATTCTTCGGCCGAAGTCAAGGCCGTATCGGACATTTGCTGCACGTCCTCCAACGCCGAAAAAGTCGTCGGGACGGCCGCGGCCGCCGGCGGGCGCGTAATATTTGTTCCCGACAGAAATCTGGGCGACTGGGTGCGCCGCCGCACGGGCGCGGATATGATTATCTGGGACGGATTTTGCCCCACGCACGACAGAGTCGCGGCGGACGACATCGCGGCCGCCCGCCTAAAACATCCGTCGGCAAAGATTCTGGCTCATCCCGAATGCAGGGCCGAAGTGCTGGAACTCGCCGACGAAGTCGCATCGACTTCGGGGATGTTAAAAATCGCGCGGGAGTCGCCTGATGCCGAGTTTATAATAGTGACCGAATCCGGCCTTCTGTGGCGGCTGCGAAAAGAAAATCCGTCCAAAAAATTCCATTCGGCAACGCCCAAGCTCGTCTGCCCGAATATGAAAAAAAACGACCTTCATAAACTTCACAGAGTTTTGAAATCAATGGATGCCGCCGTCGATGTGCCGGAAGATGTGCGCGTTCGCGCAAAAAAGGCGATAGAGAGAATGTTATCCGTGAAATGACGGCCGCGCTACCTTGTCATTCCCGCCCCGTATCAAGTACGGGGTAAACTCCAGCGGGAATCCAGAATTGTAGTTCACAATGGATTCGTCCCCGAATGTCTTTATCGGGGATAAAAACATTCGGGAATGACAAAACCCAAAAAACGGCGATTGCCACATATCCCGTTTTCACGGGAATGATACTCGTGGAGAGTTTGTCGCCGGCAACTATATATGTGTAACTCAATAAAATGCTGAAGACCGACTTTCTCGTCATAGGTTCCGGCCTCGCCGGACTTCTTACGTCGCTGAAACTATCCGAAACGGGCGAAGTGACACTTATTACCAAGCGTTCTCTGATCGACGCGGCGACTTCTCTTGCGCAAGGCGGAGTGGCCTGCGTGACGGCCGCCGACGACGATTTTCGTTTTCACGTGAAAGATACGCTTGTGTGCGGACGCGGTTTGTCGAAAAAGTCCATAGTGGAAAAAGTTGTCCGCCGCGCGCCGGAGGCAATAGCGGAACTCTCGAAGGCGGGCGTGAAATTCGATTTGACCCCGTCGGCTGAAAAGACCGATACCGGCGAGCCCGGGGTGGTCTACCCTCGGGCCGAACTCGGGCTTGAGGGGGGACATTCCCGCAGGAGAATACTTCATGTCGGCGATAAAACCGGCGCTTCGATAGAAGCGGCGCTGATTAAAGCGGTTCTCGCCGCGTCGCCGCGCATAAGAGTGTTGGAAAATTACGCCGCGATAGACCTCGTCACAAAAAATAAGATAGAGCGGCTCTCTTCCCGCCGCCGAGGCAATGTTTGTTACGGCGCGTACGCGCTCGACGTGGAACGCGGCAAAGTCGCGGAGATTCTGGCTTCAAGAACTGTTCTGGCCTCCGGCGGCGCGGGCAAAGTTTATCTCTACACGTCGAACCCCGACGTGGCTACCGGAGACGGAGTGGCCATGGCTCATCGAGCCGGATGCCGCGTTTCCAATATGGAGTTCGTACAGTTTCACCCGACGTGTCTTTATTATCCCGGCAATAAAACTCTCGACGGCCACTCGTCGGCGCGCTCGTTTCTGATTTCAGAGGCGCTGCGCGGCGAAGGCGCCGTATTGACGCTTAAAAACGGATACAAATTTATGAAGGGGTATCATTCGTCGGCAGAACTCGCGCCGCGTGACATAGTGGCGCGGGCTATCGACTCGGAACTCAAAAAAAGCGGCGACGACTATGTGCTTCTGGACATAAGCGCCAGGCCGTCGGATTTCATAAAAAAGAGATTTCCCAAAATATACGAGGCCTGCCTTGCCGTAGGCATCGACATTACGACGCGGCCCATACCGGTGGTCCCGTCGGCGCATTATTTCTGCGGCGGCGTTGTCGTCGACGAACACGGCGCGACGGACGTCGCCGGGCTCTACGCCGTGGGCGAAACGGCTTCCACCGGACTTCACGGCGCCAACCGTCTTGCGTCGAACTCGCTTCTGGAATGCGCGGCTTTTGCGCATTTTGCGTCGGAAAAAATTAAATCGGAAATGTCCTCTTCCGCGCGTTTGAAGTGTTTCCCTAAAGTGCCCCGCTGGGATCCGGGCGCCGCGTCGAGTTCCGACGAGTCGGTCGTCATTTCCCAGAACTGGGACGAGATACGCCGGTTCATGTGGAACTATGTGGGCATAGTCCGCTCCGATAAACGACTTCGCCGCGCCCGCGAAAGAATCGGACTGATAAAAAAAGAGATAAACGAGTACTACTGGAATTTCCACGTTTCCCGCGACATAATAGAACTCAGGAACATCGCCGTAGTGGCCGATCTCGTGGTGCGTTCCGCCTCGTCGCGCCTTGAGTCGCGCGGGCTTCATTACAACATCGACCATCCAAAAAAATCCGCCGCGTACAGAAAAGACACGGTGGTTTGAGAATAGAGTGGTTGGTGGATAGTGAATAGTGGGTAGTAAAAGAACCAAAGACAAGAAAACTAACCACTATTCACTAATCACCTTTACGATTAGCGCGCCTCGAACCGGATTTTTGCTATAATTACAACATGAAAAACATACTTGTTATTCACGGGCCAAATCTCAATCTGCTGGGCGAGCGGGAACCCGAGATTTACGGCAAATTCACGCTCGACGAAATAAACGCCAAAGTCGCCGCAAAGGCCGTTTCTTTGGGCATTGCCGCAGATTTCTTCCAATCCAATTCCGAAGGCGACATAGTCGACGCCATTCACGCCGCCCGCAAAAAATATGACGGAATAATAATCAATCCGGCCGCCTATACGCACACCAGCGTGGCGCTAAGAGACGCAATCTCGGCTTCCGGCCTGCCGGTCGTAGAGGTTCATCTTTCTAATATCTATAAAAGAGAGGATTTCCGACGGAAATCCCTCACCGCCGACGCCTGCGTAGGACAGATATCCGGCTTTGGCGTCGTAAGCTATGTGCTGGCCGTGGAAGCTCTCGCCGCGCGCGGACAAAAATAAATCACACATCTTTTTGCGGGCGCGCCCGTTTTTCATGAATAACGACGCGATAAAAAAACTCTCGTCTTCTCTGGCGGACGGCTCAACTTATCTTGCCGCCGCCCCCGCCGACGTCTTTTATCTTACCGGCGCGCCGTTCGACGGCTTCTGCGCCCTCGTGGCGCCCGACGGCGGCGTATGTATCGCCGCAAGCCGGATGACCTCACCGCAGGCGCGCGACTTTTTCGGCGATGAATACGTCGTCGACGGCGATTCGCTGTCGGCGGCCGTCGTCGCCTCGGCGCGCAAAATGAGCGCCCGCAAAATATTGCTGTCCGCATCCGCGCCGGACGCTCTCCTGAAAGCCGTTGTCAAAGCATCGGCCGGAAAACTCCGCCCGACGGAATCCGGCGCTCTGAGCGCCCTGCGCGGGATAAAATCCGCGGATGAAATCGCCATATTGCGGAAAAATCAGCGCGTAGCGCGGACGGCTGTCGAAGTTATAGGCCGCCGGGCCTTGAAAAAAGGCGTCACGGAGCGCGATGTCCGTCGGCGCATCATAGAGTATTTTCTCAAAAATGACGGCGACCCGGCGTTCGACCCGATTGTGGCCTTCGGCAAGAACTCGGCCTACCCGCACCATGTCGCCGGGATGTCGCCTCTGGCGGCATCCGATGAGGTCGTCATCGACGCGGGTTTCCGTCGGAGCGGCTACGCTTCGGACTTGACACGAACCTATTTATTAGGTAAAATATCCGGCAGAAAAGGCGATGTTTTTGAAATCGTTAAAGCGTCTCAAAAATCCGCCATTTCCTCTGTCCGCGCCGGCGCTTCGTGCGCTTCCATTGACGCCGCCGCCCGTCAGGCAATATCCAAACGGGGATTCGGCGGCGATTTTATTCACGGAACCGGCCACGGACTTGGCATAGATGTTCACGAATATCCGGTCTTGTCCGCAAAATCGCGCGACAAACTTTCGGCCGGAATGGCGGTTACGGTCGAGCCGGGAATATACATTCGCGGCGAATTCGGCGTGCGAATCGAGGATGCCGTCGTCGTCACAAAAAAAGGTTGCGAGATTTTGTAACGAGTAATGTTCGGAGGTTAAAATATGGCACAGGCAATGGCAAAAGTATTTATGTGCGCATTCAAGGCGCTGCCGTATGAGGAAAGGTCGAGTTTTCTTGCGGAATTGGTAAAAAGCAGAAGATATAGGGAAGATTTAATTGATTTGGCCGCAATCGAGTCAAGACGAAATGAGCCGTCAAGACCGTTTAGCGAGTATTTGGAAGAACGCAAAAAAAGAGAGCAGAAGTGAGTTATATTGTTAAGATCAAAAAATCCGCCGAGAAAGAAATTTATGCGCTTCCCGCAAATATTCATCAAAAAATAGCCGAAGCCATATTGAAATTAGGAAAAGATGTCAGGCCTGTCGGGGGCGTGAAACTGCAAGGCGGCAGGGACGGATATCGTCTTCGTGTCGGTGATTACAGAATTATTTATACCATAGATGACAAAAATAAAATTGTGGAAATCAGCGGTGTTGGCCACAGGAAAGAAGTTTACAGATAGCGATAATCCACTTCAAAGCGAGATAAGTTATTATGATAGACACATCAGGTTTCAAAAACGGAACGAACATCGACGTCGACGGTCAGCCCTACACCGTGGTATGGTTTCAGCACCATAAACCCGGAAAAGGCGGAGCCGTTATGCGGGTAAAACTACGCCATCTAAAAAACGGCGGTCAGTTGGAGCGCACTTTCAAGTCGGGCGAAAAATTCCGCGAAGTCGACCTCCGTCGCGTTAAAAAGCAATATCTCTACAAAGACGGCGGCGGCTATTACTTTATGGATTTGGAGACCTTCGATAACGTGGGGCTTTCCGCCGACGTGTTGGGCCTTAAAATCAATTTTCTCAAACCTGACATCGAGGTCGAGGGACTTTATCTCGACGGAGAATTTATAGGAATAGACATCCCTATCATAATGGAATTTAAGGTCGAGCAGACCGTTCCGGGCGTAAAAGGCGACACCGTATCCAACGTTATGAAGCCGGCCACCATAGAAACCGGGGCCGAAGTCAGTGTGCCTCTTTTTATAAAAGAGGGCGACACCATAAGAATCGACACCCGCACGGGCGATTACGTAGAGCGCGCCTGAAAATCAACCGCTAAAATGTCCGACGTAAAAGAAATACTAAAAGTCATAAAAGACACCGACATAGCCGAAATCCGCGTCGAATCCGGTTCGTTTAAGTTCGCCGCAAAAAGGGACGTATCGTCGGTCGTTGTCTCCGCCGGCGCTCCGCCCGCGGCAGCCCCCGAAGCGGCTCCTCCGGCCAAAAAGCGGATGCCCATCAAGTCGCCTATGGTCGGCACTTTTTTTAACGCGCCCGCGCCGGACCGTCCGCCGCTGGTCATTCGCGGCAATCACGTGGAATACTCCCAGAAGGTCGGCGTGGTCGAGGCGATGAAGATTTTCAAGGATGTGGTGTCGCCCGTAAAAGGCGTCATCGTCGAAGTTCTGGTTGAAAACAACACGCCGGTGGAATACGGAAAAGAGCTTTTTCTCGTCGAAACGGAAGAATAAAATCCACTCGCAATGACATAAGGGAATTTATGTTTAAAAAAGTTCTCGTAGCCAACAGGGGCGAAATAGCCGTTCGCGTCATCCGCGCGCTCAAGGAAATGCTCATCCCCACGGTGGCGATACATTCGGAGGTCGACAGAAACTGCCTGCACGTGGCGATGGCCGATGAAAAAATCTGCGTGGGCCCCGGCCCGTCGCTGGACAGCTACCTCAACGTTCCCAATATAATTTCCGCGGCCCTCATTACCAAGTCCGACGCCATACATCCCGGCTACGGCTTCCTGGCCGAAAATATTTATTTTGCCGAAGTGTGCCGCGATTCCGGAATTACTTTCATAGGCCCCGCGCCGGACACCATCAAGAAAATGGGCGACAAAATCGCCGCGCGGCAGATGATGAGAAAACTCGGCGTTCCCGTGGTGCCGGGCACCGACGGCCCCGTTAATCCGGAAGACCCCGACATATTCAAGATAGCCAAAAAAGTGGGCTATCCCATAATCGTAAAGGCCTCGGCCGGCGGCGGCGGAAAAGGAATGCGGATAGTCAATTCCGAGGATGAACTTAAAAACGCGCTCGATATGGCAAGTACCGAAGCCAGAAAGGCCTTCGGCAACGATTCGGTCTATTTTGAAAAATATCTCGAAGAACCAAGGCACATAGAATTTCAGATACTCGGCGACAAGAAAGGCAAGATAGTGAGCTTGCCCGAGCGCGATTGCTCGATACAGCGCCGCCACCAGAAGCTCGTCGAGGAAAGTCCTTCTACGGCGGTCGATCGTTCCCTGCGCAAAAAAATGGGCAAGGCCGCCCGTCTCGCCGCCGCGGGAGTGAAATACCGCACGGTCGGCACGGTGGAATTCCTGTTGGACAAAAAAGACAATTTTTATTTTATGGAAATGAACACGCGCATACAAGTCGAACATCCCGTTACCGAAATGATAACAGGCATCGACCTCGTAAAAGAACAGATTCGTCTGGCTTCAGGAGAAACACTGGGATATGACTCCGACGATATAAAGATAAACGGCCACGCCATAGAATGCCGCGTGAACGCCGAGGATCCAGACAGGGATTTCATACCGTCTGGCGGAAAAGTCGAAAGGTTTATATCGCCGGGCGGTATGGGTGTGCGCGTGGAGACGCATCTTTATTCGGGGTATGTGATACCGTCATTTTATGATTCGCTTCTGGCCAAAGTCATTACTCATGACAAAACCAGAAAAGAGGCCATCAGCAAAATGCGCAGGGCGCTGGCCGAGATGAAGGTCGAAGGCGTGAAAACCACCATACCGCTCCATCAGCGGATATTTGAGAACGAAGATTTTATCAAAGGCGACGTATACACGAATTTTCTCCAAAAGCATATATTCTCCATATAGATTATCCTAAAATATTACTCGGAGTGGAATATACTTTACATGAATAAGTTGTCATTCTGAGGCTGAAAGCCGAAGAATCTCGGTGTTAAAGACGAGACCCTTCGCTTCACTCAGGGTGACAGACAAGCGCTTCATAGATGTAAAGTATTTCATGCTCCCCTTAGTAACCCTCGGCGGGATATTTATGAAAAAGAAAATCGAAAAAATCATACGCGAAAGCGCGATTGCGGTTTCCGCCTTGTCTTCCGAGGCGGGCACAATCGCCGCTGTCGCCAGAAAGATAACGGAGTCCTTCCGGCGTGGCGGCAAGCTTCTGGTTTTCGGCAACGGCGGTTCGGCCGCCGACGCTCAGCACTTCGCGGCGGAACTTGTCGTTAAATTCGAGAAGAAAAGAAAAGCCCTGCCCGCCATAGCCCTTAACGTCAACACGTCCGCCATTACTTCCTGCGCGAACGATTTCAGCTACGAGGAAATTTTTTCCCGCCAACTTGAGGCGCTGCTCGGCAAGGGCGACGTCGTCGTGGGAATATCGACCAGCGGCAATTCGCCGAACGTAGTGCGCGCGCTCGAATACGCCTCGTCGCGCGGAGCCGTCACGGTGGCTTTCAGCGGACGCGAAGGCGGTCGCGTCGCCGAGATCGCCGACATCGTTTTGCGCGCGCCTTCCGACGTAACCGCGCGCGTGCAGGAGTGCCACATACTGGCCATCCACGCCGTCTGCAAAATAGTCGAAGAAACTTTATGCCGAAAATCCTGAAGATTGCCGCGCTCTCGCGCAGGTTGTCTTCGCTGCGAAAACGCGGCAAAAAAATCGTTTTTACCAACGGCTGTTTCGATATAATCCATCCCGGCCACGTCAAAGTGTTTCGTTTCGCGAAATCTCTTGGCGACACGCTCGTAGTCGGCGTAAATACCGACGCTTCGGTCAGAAAGTTGAAGGGGCCGTCGCGGCCGGTGTCCGACGATAAATCGCGCGCGCTGGTCGTATCGGCGATGGAAAGCGTGGACTACGTGGTTCTTTTCGGCGAGGGCACCCCTCTTAAAATCATAAAAAAAATCCGTCCGGACGTTCTTGTGAAGGGCGCCGATTATTCGTCCGGAAAAATCGTCGGAGCCGAATACGCGGGCAGGGTCGTCCGCGTGCCGCTGGCCAAAAATCATTCTACGACACGTCTTATATCACGAATCAAACAATGCGAGAAATAGACGCCGTTTCGCGCGTGGTCGACGCCAACGTCAACAGATTCCGCGACGGTCTCAGAGTCATCGAGGACACTTTGCGTTTCGCGCGCGGAAACCGGCTTTACGCTCCCGTCCGACGGCTTCGCGGCGATTTCGCGCGGCTTTTCGCCGGCCGGCGCGGTATGCTGGTCGCCTCGCGCGCGTCGGATAAAGATCCGGGCCGGGCGTCCGGCCAGAAAAAGCACGCGGACATCGACGAACTTTTTCGCGCGAATTTTGCCCGCTGTTCGGAGGCGCTGCGTGTGCTCGAAGAATATGCCCGTCTTCGCGGGGCGAATCTTCCTTCGACGGCGGAGCTTAAAAAAATCCGTTTTCGCCTTTACGGCATAGAAAAAAAATCTTTGAGCGCAAAAAAATGATAACCGATAAACTTATAAAAAAAATCGCCCGCGCGGAAAACGTTTCCGAATCATTCCTTGCCGGAGTTCTTCGCAGCGGCCGCGCGACTGTTTCTTTTAACGGCTCCGCTCGAAAGCCCCCGCGCTTCCGTCCGCTGGCCATAGGCGAGGGCCTCAGAGTAAAAGTAAACGCCAACATCGGCACATCGCCCGACTCGATTTCCGTCGAGCGGGAGATGAAAAAACTCTCGGCCGCGGTTTCCGCCGGCGCCGACGCGGTGATGGATTTGTCCACCGGCGGCAATCTCGATAAAATCCGCCGCGCGGTGCTCTCCTCGTCCGAAGTTTCCGTCGGCACCGTACCGATATATCAGGCAATTTGCGAGACGGTCCGCCGCCGCCGCCCGCCGGAAGATATGCCGCCGGAATTGATTTTCGACGTCATCGAAAAACAGGCCGCCGACGGCGTGGATTTTATGACAATTCACTCCGGCGTAACGCGGACGAATTCCGCCTTGGCCGTCAAGAATCGCCTTACGGGAATTGTCAGCCGCGGCGGGTCGTTTCTGGCCAGATGGATGATGAAAAGCGGCAGAGAAAACCCTCTGTATGAAAATTACGATAAACTTTTGGACATTCTTAAAAAATACGACGTTACCATAAGCTTAGGCGACGGCCTCAGGCCCGGCTGTCTGGCCGACGCCAATGACGCCGCGCAGATATCGGAGCTTAAAATTCTCGGACGTCTCGTCGAGAGAGCGCGCGCGGCGGGCGTAAGCGTAATGGTCGAAGGTCCCGGGCATATGCCGCTTGATCAAATCGCGGCTCACGTGAAATCGGCCAAAAAAGTAATCCATTCGGCGCCATACTACGTGCTCGGCCCGCTTGTCACCGACATTGCCGCCGGCTACGACCACATAACGGGCGCCATCGGCGGAGCGCTGGCCGCCTGGGCCGGCGCGGATTTTCTCTGCTACGTAACGCCGACGGAACATCTCGGACTTCCCGACGTCGCGGCCGTAAGAGAAGGCGTGATGGCCTCAAGGATAGCGGCCCACGCCGCCGACATCGCCCGAGGCGGCAACAACGCCCGAGACGTCGACGATAAACTCTCAAAACGCCGGAAGGCGCTGGATTGGAAAGGCCAAAAAAAGCTTGCTCTGGATCCGGACAAGTTCGACGAGGCCGCGCGCCTGACTCCGCGGCTTGTATCGTCGAAAAAAGCCGTCTGTTCAATGTGCGGCGACTATTGCGCGATGAAGCAGATATGAAAAAAACCATAACCGTAAAAGTTCCCGCCACCACCGCCAATCTGGGCTCGGGTTTCGATTCTTTCGGCGCGGCGCTCCAATTGCGCAATACGCTTACCGTGGAAGTCGGCGGCAATCCGTCGGGATATTCCGGTCATTCCGCATCGCCCGAAATAATCATCAGGGGCGAAGGCGCCGGCGCGCTGCCGACAAATGCGTCCAACCTGGTTTGGCGCGCGATGCGCAGGGGTTTCGCCGCGGCGTCGCTTAAAAAAATCCCGCGCGTTCGTATAGTAATGGAGAACGCCGTTCCGTTGACGAGCGGGCTGGGTTCATCGGCCTCCGCCGTCGTCGGAGGACTGCTGGCGGCCAATGAAATTTGCTATAATAAACTTTCGCACGAAAAACTCATTCAAATCGCCGTCGGACTCGAAGGCCATCCGGACAACGCCGTTCCCGCCTTCGCCGGCGGTTTTTGCGTTTCATTCGACGACAAAGGGCGCACCGGATACGCAAAAATGAGCATTTCGCGCTTGGGCATAGTGGCAGCCGTTTGTGTGCCCGATGTTGATTTTCCCACGGCGGCCGCCCGCGGGCTTCTGCCGCGCTCCGTCAAGATGTCCGACGCCGTTTATAATCTTTCGCGCTCCGCGCTTTTTGTGGCGGCCGTTTCTTTGCGCGACGGCTCTCTTATAAAACACGCCGTCGGAGACCGGCTGCACCAGGCGCGCAGAATGAAGCGCATACCCGGCGCCGACTCGGCGTTTGAGGCGGCAGATAAGGCCGGAGCTTTGGGAGTTTGCGTATCCGGCGCGGGACCTTCGATAGTGGCGCTCTGCCCGACGGGAGCCGCGCGGGCCGCAACTCGCGCGATGTCGGCGTCTTTTGCCCGCAAAGGCATAAACTCGCGCGCGTTCATTCTTGATTTTACCGATCGCGGAGCGACGGTTACGACAAAAAACAAATAAAAAGGCCGCCGCTCGGCGCGGCAGGTTTTCAAAAAATTATGGCGCTTGTGGTAATGAAATTCGGCGGCTCGTCCGTGGCGGACGCCGACAAAATAAAAAACGTCGCCTCGCGCGTCATAGAAACAAGAAGACGCGGGAATAAAGTCGTGGTGGTGGTTTCCGCCCCGGGCGATACAACCGACGATCTTATAACGCTGGCTTTCAAACTGACCGAAAATCCCGACGCCCGCGAGATGGATATGCTGATGGCCACGGGCGAGCAGGTTTCCATCGCTCTTTTGACGATGGCGGTAAAAGCCCGCGGCACGCGCGCGATATCTTTGACCGGTTCTCAGGCGGGCATTTACGCGGATTCCTGCCACACCAGAGCCCGCATCACCAAGATAATTCCCACAAAGATTAAGCGCGAACTCGTCCGCGGCAATGTGGTCATAGTCGCGGGTTTTCAGGGAGTCAATCCCAACGACGATATAACCACTCTGGGCCGCGGCGGTTCGGATTTAACGGCGGTGGCTTTGTCGGCCGCGCTCGGCGCCGACGAGTGCCGGATATACACGGATGTCGACGGAGTTTATACCACCGACCCCCGTATGGTTCCCGACGCCCGCAAGATAGACGTTATTTCCTATGACGAAATGCTGGAGATGGCCGGCTCCGGCGCTCAGGTAATGCAGGGGCGTTCCGTCGAAGTCGCCAAGAAATACGGCGTAAACATAAGAGTATTGTCAAGTTTCGCAAAGACGGCGGGCACGCTCATAACCGGCGAACCCGACAAGGAGAATCAGATGGAAGCGGCCGTTGTAAGAGCTGTAACTCTTGACAGAAACCAGGCGAAATTTTCGGTTCTCGACATTCCCGACAGACCCGGCATCGCGTCCGGTATATTCGGCGCGCTGTCGGCCGACGGCATAAATGTCGACATGATAATACAATCCGCCGCCAGACAGAGATCGAACGACATTTCTTTTACCGTAAGCCGCACCGACGCCAAAAAAACCGCCGAGATATTGCGAAAACTCCGCGGGCGCACGGGCGCATCGGGCGTCGCCGAGGATAGAGGGGTGGCCAAGGTTTCTATAGTCGGAGTGGGAATGAAAAGTCATCCGGGCGTGGCCGCAAATATGTTCTCCGCGCTGGCCGCTTCCGGAGTCAACATAGAGATGATTTCGACCAGCGAAATAAAAGTGTCCTGCATTGTCTCGGAGAAACAGTCCGACAAGGCCGTGTCGTCGCTGCACAAGGCCTTTGGTCTCGGCGCGAAATCCGCGAAACGCAAGAGAAAATAATGAAGATAAAACTTTACGATACCACATTAAGAGACGGCTCTCAGAGCGCGTCGGTTTCTTTTACCGTCGACGACAAACTTAAAATCGCCCGCCGGCTGAGTTCCTTCGGCATTGACTACATAGAGGGCGGATGGCCCGGCTCAAACACGACCGACGAGGAATTCTTTCGCGTCGCGTCGCGCATGGCCGATATCCGTCCGCGGCTTGTCGCGTTCGGTTCGACCAGATATAAACGCAACAAGGCCTCCGCCGACCCTAATCTTGTCGCGCTGGTAAAATCCGGAGCGCCCACGGCCGCGATTTTCGGCAAAACATGGGATCTGCACGTGACTTGCGCCCTGCGCACTACGCTCGACGAGAATCTTAAAATGATAGAAGACAGCGTAGCGTTCGTTCGTTCAAAGGGTATGGGTGTTGTCTACGACGCTGAGCATTTTTTCGACGGCTACAAGGCCAATCGCGCTTACGCTCTCGCCACAATAACCCGCGCCGTCTCCGCCGGCGCCTTCAACATAACGCTTTGCGACACCAACGGCGGGACACTGCCGGACGAAATATCCGAAATTCTCTCGGAAGTAATGGCGCATCTAAAAAATATTCCGCTTTCGGCCCTGACGGGAAAGAAACTTCCGTCCGTCGGTATACACGCCCACAACGACGCCGGCTGCGGCGCGGCCAACTCCATAGTCGCCGTGGAATCCGGAGCCGTGCTCGTGCAGGGAACCATAAACGGCATAGGCGAAAGATGCGGCAACGCCAATCTCTGCTCGATAATTCCGTCGCTCAACATAAAACTCGGACTCGATTCCGCCGTGTCCGCCTCGAAACTCAAAATGCTCACGGAGCTTTCACGCTATGTCGACGAGGTGATCAACAGGATGCCCGACGAAACGCAGCCCTATGTCGGCAGGAATGCTTTCGCGCACAAGGGCGGAATCCACGTGTCCGCCGTGGAGAGACACTCGGCCACTTACGAACATATAGATCCTTCGGTCGTCGGAAATACTCGCAGAATAGTGGTTAGCGAACTCTCCGGAAAGTCCAACGTTCTGGCCAAGGCCAAGGAACTTAAATTCAATCTGGCCGCCGAAGACGTCCACGCGCGCGAACTCATAGAAAACGTAAAGAAAAATGAAGCCGCGGGATACCAATACGAAGACGCGGACGGCTCTTTCGCTCTTCTGGTGCTTAAAACAACCGGCAAGTATAAGCCGTTCTTCCGTCTGAAAAGTTACCGGACAATCGTCGAAAGCGACAGAAACGGGCGCTTGACGACTGAAGCCACCGTCAAGCTGGAAGTCGACGGAAAATTAAAATATACCGTCGCCGAGGGCGATGGCCCCGTAAACGCGCTGGACCGCGCTCTGCACGAGTCGCTCGAAGAATTTTATCCGGGACTTAAAAAAGTGTCGCTCCGCGACTTTAAGGTCCGCGTGATAAATCCGACTTCGGGCACGGCGGCCGCTGTCAGGGTTTTTATAGAATCCGCCGACGAGCGCTCCGAGTGGGGCACCGTGGGTGTTTCGGAAAACATAATCGAGGCGTCGTGGCTGGCTCTTTGCGACGCGCTGGAATATAAACTTTTCAAGGATTGGCGGAAAAAGCGGTGATATGTCGAAAAATCCCCCTTTATCCCCCTTTGCAAAAGGGGGATAAAAAGCGGATGCAGCCGAGCCATTCTCCCCTCTTTTATAAAGAGGGGTCGGGGGAGATTTTTAATGAGGGAGCAAAAATATGAATCTCTCAAAAACGCACGTCAATATTGTGATACTTGAAATACTCCTTTTGGTCGCGGGGGTCACAGCGATACTGCTTAAAGAAGTAACGGCCAGAATCAACGTGAACATATTGCCCGAAATAAAAGCCGACGCGCCGGAAATTTCCGTCAAGGATATTATGCTTCCCTCTCATCAGAGTGTCGGCCGCGTCAGCGCGGAACAAAAGAAAAAGACCGTCGACGCGAAGGAAGTTACCATAGATCTGGGCGATACGCAGTCGGCTTCGCCTTCCGCCCCGCCGCCTGTAAAGGCGCCGGCAAAACCCAAGCGGGAAGACCGTCCGCAGTCGCAGGAATTTACTTTTGAACTTGAATGAGTTTGCCCGACGGAGGTTACACATATGTTAAGCGATACCATTAAAAGAGGAATACAAAGAGCGCCCAACAGATGCCTGCTTTACGCGACCGGAATTTCTCCGAGCGATATTGGCAAGCCCTTTATCGGAATAGCGTCTTCGTTTACCGACCTGGTGCCCGGTCATACCCAGATGCGGGACCTCGAAAGATATATAGAGCGCGGAATCGCCGCCGGCGGCGGAGTGCCTTTTATTTTCGGCGTTCCGGCGATCTGCGACGGCATCGCGATGGGTCACGCGGGTATGCATTTTTCGCTTCCTTCAAGGGAAATCGTCGCCGATACCGTCGAAGTCGTGGCGCGCGCGCACGCTCTCGACGGCCTGGTGCTCCTTACAAATTGCGATAAAATCACTCCGGGTATGCTGATGGCCGCCGCCCGTCTGAACATTCCTTCGATAGTGGTAACGGCCGGCCCGATGATGACGGGAAGATACAAAGGCAAACGCCGGTCGCTCGTCAGAGACACATTTGAAGCGGTGGGCCTTGCTCAGGCCGGAAAACTTGCTCCCGAAGAAGTCGCCGCTCTTGAAATATCCGCCTGCCCCGGCGCGGGTTCGTGCCAGGGTCTCTACACCGCCAACACTATGGCCTGCCTGACCGAGGCGATGGGTATGTCGCTTGAGGGCTGCGGCTCGGCGCTGGCGGTATCGTCCAAAAAACGCCGCATAGCGTATGAATCCGGCCAGAGAATCGTCCGGCTCGTCAGAGAAAACGTTACCCCGCGGCGGATACTCACGCACAACGCTTTCAAAAACGCGATAACCGTCGATATGGCGATAGGCGGCTCGACGAACACGGTTCTTCATCTTCCCGCGATAGCCACGGAAGCGGGCGTGAAAATCGACCTTGAACTTTTCGATAAAATATCCCGCGTCACGCCGAATATTCTTAAACTCGAGCCCGCGGGCGACGACTATATGGAAGACCTCGAATACGCCGGCGGAGTGCCCGCGGTGCTTTCGGCGCTGAAGGGCAAACTCGAATCGTCTCCGACGGTATCGGGCAAAAACATACTCGATATAGCCAAGAACGCCAAGATTCTCGACGCCGATGTCGTCCGCTCGAAGAATCCTTACTCGAAAGAAGGCGGCATAGCGATACTTTTCGGCAATCTGGCTCCGCTGGGTTCCGTAGTCAAGCAGTCGGCGGTTTCAGAAAAAGCGCGCAAGTTTACCGGCCGCGCCAGAGTATTTGAGTCGGAAGAACTTGCGATGAAGGCCGTATCCGAGAAGAAAATAAAGAAAGGCGACGTCGTGGTAATCCGCGGCGAAGGCCCCAAAGGCGGGCCGGGCATGAGAGAAATGCTCTCCGTTACCGCCGCGATAGTGGGGCAGGGTCTTTCGGATTCGGTTGCGCTTGTTACCGACGGAAGATTCTCCGGCGGAACGCGCGGTCCCTGCATAGGCCACGTAAGCCCCGAGGCCGCCGAAGGCGGACCCATCGCCATTGTGCGCGAGGGCGACACTATCGTAATAGATATTCCCGCAAGAAAAATAGATGTGCGTCTTACCGTATCGGAGATTAAAGTCAGAATGGCCACGCGGAAAGCGCCCCAGCCGAAATTCAAGTACGGCTATCTTTCCAGATACTCGAAACTTGTGACCAACGCCTCCACGGGCGCGATATTGAAGTAGGGCACGCGTTATAAAATATCGATTGTCATGCCCGTGAAAACGGGCATCCAGAGCGCAGGGTTGTTTGGGACTGGATTCCCGCTTCCGCGGGAATGACGTATGAATGAAATGAGGAAACCACTATGAAACTCACAGGCGCTCAGATATTTGTCGAATCACTAAAAAAACTCGGGGTCGAAGTCGTTTTCGGCATACCGGGCGGGCAGGTTCTGCCGTTAATGGACGCGATTTATTCCGCGCCGTTTAAGTTCATACTGACCCGTCACGAGCAGGGCGCCGCCCATATGGCCGACGGCTACGCGCGTTCCTCGGGCAAGGTCGGAGTTTGCTTTGCCACCTCAGGTCCCGGCGCGACGAATCTTGTCACAGGGATCGCCAACGCCTATATGGACTCAATCCCGATGGTCGCTTTCACTGGACAGGTCGCAACGCACTTAATAGGCAACGACGCTTTTCAGGAAGCCGACATCACCGGAATAACGCGGCCCATCGTAAAACATAACTATCTGGTCAAAAAAGTCGACGACCTTGCGCGCACCATAGCCGAGGCGTTTTACATTGCGTCCACCGGACGTCCGGGCCCGGTTCTCATAGACATTCCCGTCGACGTTCAGAGGGCCGAGACCGATTTTATCTGGCCGGAAAAACTTGAGATAAGGTCTTACAAGCCGCACACCGCGCCCAATTTCGCGCAGATTAAACGCGCGGCGGACGCCATAAACGCGAGCAAAAAACCCGTCATTTACGCGGGCGGAGGCGTTGTCGCCTCGGGCGCGCACAAAGAACTTCTTAAACTTGCTTCGTCGGCGGGAATACCCGTAACGACCACGCTGATGGCGCACGGAGCATTTCCCACGTCGGACAAACTCTGGCTGGGAATGCTGGGTATGCACGGGACGTATGCCGCCAATCACGCTATGCAGAACGCCGATTTGATAATAGCCGTCGGTTCGCGGTTCGACGACAGGTGCACCGGGAAACTTTCGGGCTTCGCTCCGCGCGCGTCGAATATCATTCATATCGACATAGACCCGACTTCGATTTCAAAAACCGTCGCGGCTACCATTCCCATCGTCGCCGACGCAAAAAGCGCTCTCGCCGAACTCGTCAAGCACGTCAAGAAAAGCTCCCGCCCGTCGTGGATTGCGACCATCGACGGCTGGAAGAAAAACTATCCGCTGAAATATAATTCGGACGACAAACTTCGCGGGCAATATGTCATTGAGACACTGAGCCGGCTCACCGGCGGCAAGGCCGTCGCGGTTACGGAAGTCGGACAGCACCAGATGTGGGCGGCGCAGTTTTACAGGCCGTCGTCGCCGCGGGGATTTTTGTCGTCGGGCGGGCTGGGCACAATGGGCTACGGATTTCCGGCGGCCATCGGCGCCAAAGTCGCCAATCCGTCGCAAAACGTTTTTGTCATAGCCGGCGACGGCTCCATACAGATGAACATACAGGAACTCGCCACGGCGGTTCTCAACGGCATAGACGTAAAAGTTCTCATACTCAACAATAATTATCTGGGAATGGTCCGACAGTGGCAGGAGATGTTCTACGGCAGAAGATATTCCTCCGTCTGCCTTCATAAAAACGTCGACTGTCCGACCGAGTGCGACAAACCCGGACGCAAGGGCTGTCCGCCGTACACGCCCGATTTCGTCCGCCTTGCCGAGGCGTACGGGGCCAAGGGTATGCGCGTAACCAAAAAGAGCGAAGTCGAATCAGCGCTCAAAAAAATAGTCGCGTTGAAAGGCGTTGTCGTCGCCGAGTTTATAATCGAGCCGGAGGAAAACGTTCTTCCGATGGTTCCGGCCGGCGCCGCGCTCGACGAGATAATAACGAGTTTGGCGTGAGATTAGTTGTTTTTGTATGGCGTAAAATAGCCAAGCGGTACTTGGAAAGTAGATAGTGGGATGGTAATCTCACATGTGTCATTCCCGCGAAAGCGGGAATCCAGGGAGCGGACTTCGGCGAGAATAAAAAGTAAAGGATGAAAAACTATTATGTTTATATTCTCAGTAGCAAACGCAACGGCGCTTTATACACAGGTGTTACTTCGGATATAATAAAAAGGGTTTATGAACACAAGCAAAGCGTAGTCGAAGGTTTTACAAAGAAATATAATGTTCATAGTCTTGTTTGGTATGAAATACATGAATCCGCGGAATCGGCCATTATCAGAGAAAAACAGATAAAGAAATGGAAAAGGGATTGGAAGTTAAAACTGGTTGAAAAAGAAAATCCCCTGTGGATTGATTTGTATGAAACCATTTGTGGAGTATCTTAAATCGTTTATAGCCTGGATTCCCGCTTTCGCGGGAATGACGTCCGTGGCGAGGATAACGATAATAATCGGCTGACTATAACAGGAGACACCAATGAGACACACAATTTCGGTTCTTGTGGAAAACAAATTCGGAGTTCTGGCGCGTATTGCCACTCTTTTTGCGGCGCGCGGGTTCAATATTGACTCGCTGGCCGTCGGAGAAACCGAAAATGCCGACGTATCGCGTATGACCATCGTCGTGCGCGGCGACGACAGAATACTCGAACAGGTCGAGAAGCAGCTCAATAAACTTGTCGATGTTATCAAGGTCAGCGATTTTCTGGAGGCGCCGCACATCGAGCGCGACCTGGCTCTTATCAAAGTGAAAGTCGACAAATCCAACCGCTCCGAACTCCTGCAGATAGCCGACATTTTCCGCGCCAACATAGTGGACGTTTCCTCCGAGAGCGTGATAATAGAAGTCACGGGCGACGAAGACAAAATCGACGCGCTGATAAAATTACTCACCCCGTTCGGCATAAAAGAAATGGTGCGCACCGGCGTGGTGGCCATATCCCGCGGCGGCAAGAAATGATATTTCCGCATACTCCCCGCATACTGGTCGCCGAGGACGAAAAGGACTCCGCCAACGTTCTTAAAGAAATTTTATCGACGAGCGGATACGTCGTGGACGTGGCCTACGACGGCGAAGAAACCCTGGCTAAAATCACGGCCGCCTCCGCGCCGTCGCCATCCGGCCAAAACGGCGCGGGATACGATATTCTTATCCTCGACATTTTTATGCCGCGCGTATCGGGCAGCGAAGTCCTCAAAATAGTCAAAGGCGACCCGCGCACCCGTCTTCTTCCCGTCATAATGGTCACCGGTTTGGGCGAGGACAAGGACAAACTTGAAGCCATCGACGCCGGCTGCGACGACTTTCTGACCAAGCCGTTTAATTTTGCGGAACTTCTGGCCCGCGTGCGCTCGCTTCTTAAAATGAAGTTCGCGCTCGATTCTCTGGATTCGGCGGAAAACGTGATTTTCTCTCTGGCCCGCGCCATAGAAGCCAAGGACGCCTACACTCAGGGACATACCGAGCGCGTGAGCCAACTGGCCGTTCTGGTGGGCGAGCGCCTTAAACTCGGCGCCGAAGATACCGACGCGCTGTTTAAGGGCGGCATACTTCACGACATAGGAAAAATCGGCGTTCCCGACGGAGTTTTGAATAAACCCGGACGCCTCGATCCCGATGAGTTTAAGATAATCCAAACGCATCCCGACATCGGCGCCCGTATCTGCGGCAAACTCAATTCCATCAAAAACGCCATCCCCGTCATAAGATATCATCACGAAAAACTCGACGGCACCGGCTATCCCGACGGCCTTGCGGGCGCCGCGGTTCCGGTTACCGCGCGCATTATGGCCATAGTCGACGTTTACGACGCTCTGACTTCCACAAGACCATACAGACCGGCCATGCCCAAAGCGCGCGCGCTTTCCATTCTCAACGAGGAGTCCGACCGCGGATGGTGGGACAAGGAAATCCTCGTCGAGTTCGCCGACATCGTAAATCCCATGGCCTAAAGAAATTTTTACGCCCCGCGCCGCCCAAAATATGAACGTCATTCCGGCTTTAAGCGCTTTCTTCGGGGGATTCGCGATGTTCTTCACCCCCTGCGTTCTGCCTCTTATACCCGTCTATCTCGTCTACATATCCGGTCTCACGCTGTCGGAACTTTCCGGCGGGGAGCGCGCGGGCCGGATGGCCGCTTTCAGACATTCCGTGTTTTTTGCCGCCGGTTTTACGACGGTTTTTTTTGTGCTGGGTTTAAGCGCCACCGCCGCGAGCGCGTTTTTATTCGACAATAAGGACACCGTCAGAACCATCGGCGGCGCGCTTCTGGTCGTCTTGGGTTTTTTTGTGGCGGGATTTTGGCGGCCCCGCTTTCTTATGAACGACAAAAGATTCTTGGGCTCGGTAAAGCCCGCCGGATACGCGGGGTCGTTTTTCGTCGGAGCGGCTTTCGCGGGTGGTTGGAGTCCTTGCGTGGGGCCCGCGCTCGTAATGGTGCTTTCGCTGGCGGCGTCGCGCGATACGCTTTCCGTGGGAGCGGCTCTTCTTGCGCTTTTTTCCGTCGGACTGGCTCTGCCGTTTGTGCTTGCGGGGCTGTTTGCCTCAAAACTGATTCCGTTCATCGCAAAAATAAAACACCGCCTGAAATACGTCGAGACGGCGCTTGGTGTTCTGATAATGCTCACCGGCCTGGCGCTTATTTTCAGGATTATCTGACACGCCTCGCCGACGGCATTATCGTCGGAATATTTGGTTTGTTTTTGTCGATTTGATATATAGAATACTGTTTAACGAAATTTACGGAGGTATCTTTTATGGAAGGTATAGTAATCGCATTATTGGGCGCGGCGCTTGCGGTCTTTATGGCAGGTTCGGGCTCGGCCATAGGAATAGGAACAGTGGGCGCGGCGGCCAACGGTCTTTTGAGCGAAGAGCCCGAAAAATTCGGCTCTATGTTTCTTTTGGTGGCGTTGCCCGGAACGCAGGGTATATACGGATTCGTCGTGGGCTTTCTCGTCCTTATAAAAGTGGGACTTATAGCCGGCAATCTGGCCGCGCTTACGGTTTCACAGGGATGGCAGATTTTCGCGGCCTGCCTGCCGATAGCTTTTGCCGGACTCATTTCGGCTATACACCAGGGGCGCGTTTGCGCGGCCGGTGTCGCCGTGGCTGCCAAACAGCCGTCGTCGATAATGAAGGCGCTGGTCTACGGCGTGCTCGTTGAAACATACGCGCTTATCGGCTTTGTGGCGTCGTTCTTCATCTTGAACGGAATAAAAATCTGACGGCATTTGCGCCGGAGTCATAATGCTCCGCTAAAAATATGGCCATTGAAGACATACTCAAATACGTCGACGGAGAAACCGCCGCGAAGTGCGAAAAAATAGTAGCCGAGGCGCGCGCCGCCGCGGCCGAAACTGCGGCCGCCGCGCGCGAGGAAATGGGCCGCCTGTCCAAGGAATGCGGCCGCAGAAGCGATATGGCGCGCCGCGCTTCCGAGGAGCATCATCTCCGCCGCGCCAGAATGGCCGCCCGCGACGCATCGCTGGCCGTCCGCCGCGAAATACTCGACGACCTCTACGCCGACATTTTCAAAAAGATATCCTCGTCGGATTCCGCGAAAATTCCGCTCTACGAAAAACTGCTCGACGGACTTCATCAGTCGGCTTCCGCGGAGCTTGTGACTTCGGCCGCGGAGTCCGAGATATGGTCGAGGTTGAAAAAGCGCGTGAAACATTCCAAGGCGTCCGAAGGTAATTTCGCCAGCGGATTCATATACCGCACGGCGGACGCTTCGTGGGATTTTACGCTTGAAAACATTTTCGCCGATTTCCGCGCCAAGACGCAGAGCGAAGCCGCATTCATGATTTTTGAAACGTGCTCACCGGAAAAATGAAACCATCCGATTACGCTTCTTCCGTCGGAGTAGTCAAAGCGCTCGAATCCCGGCTGATTCCCGCGCACAAACTCCGGCGTCTGGCGGATTTTACCGGCGAAGACGACTTTATGAGGGGGCTTTCGGACACTTCTTACGCCTCCCGCAAATTTCCTCCGCCGACGCTTGATTCCGAGGCCGGATGCCTGATATCGTCATTGTTTGAAAAATATCTCGTCGACAAACCCCTGCGCGATGTCTTTACGGCGGAGCACGGATTTGCCGCGGCTCTTGCGGAAATCAAGCTTGCCCTGGCCTCGGATTCGGAATCCGGCCCCGCGGCCGTTTCCGCTCACAGGGCGGCGGTTCTTCGCCGGGAGCTTTCAGCCGCGAACGCCGGCTGCTCGGCGGCAATGCCTTCGGCCGATGCGATAACGTCCGCCGTCGACCGTCAAAAATTTTTCGGTTTGCCGGAGCCGCTGCCGGAAGTGTGCGGACTGTTGACGTCGGGGAAAAGTATGCCCTCGGCCGCGGCCGCGGATTTCGCGGCGTATGCCGCGTTTTTTTCGTGGGCGCTCGACAAGACATCGGCGTTTCCGGCGGCTCGGCATTACTTTAAGATACGCGTAGACGCGGTCAATGCGGCCAATTATGCGCGATGCGTCTTGCCGCAGACGGGCGATGAGACGTCGCCCGTAAAGACGGATTTTTTCGCCGGCGGATTCATAGACAAAGACGTTTTCAGCGAAGCCGTCGGCGCCCTCGTCGACCCGACGTCGCTGTTTTCGTCGTCGAGATTTCACGAGTACAGAAAATCCTTCTCGGGCGCGGGGGCGCATACGCCGGTTACGGCTTCTAAGTTTATCGACGACGCTTCCACCGATTATTGGGTCAAGATGCGCCTTGAGCCGTTTGGATTTCATCACGTTTGCGGCTACGCGCACGCCCTGAAAACCGAAATAAAGAATCTCAAGATAATATCGGCCGGCATTCGCTCGCATTTGCCGCCCGCCGACATCAAGAACCGACTGAGACACTCGTACTTTTAACGATTATGGCCGATGTTATATTTGTGGGCGATCCGGAGTTTAACGCCGTTTTCGAGGCGTTCGGTTTTACGGTATTCGCGGCGCGCACGCCCGACGAGTTCCGGGTGTTTCTGGCCGAATCAAAGTCCTCCGGAGCGCGTCTCATATGCGCATCGGCGACGATAGAGATACCATCGGCCGAGGCGGCGGCTTTACTGCCGTCGGCAAGTATCGTATATTTGAGCGATACGCCCGACCGTTCGCGTCTTATTGAACATTACCGCGCGCTTTCCGAGAAGGCCTCGGGAGTGGATTTGACGGGGAAATTATAAGGCAGGATTAAGTGGTAAGTTTGTAGCGGGCGAATTGCTATTCGCCGAATTTGTGGGATAGCAATCCCACCGCTACCAGTGAAGCGGGCGACTTAATTCTTAATCCTGAAAACAGGAGACAATATGGAAGGCGTAATAACAAAAGTTTCCGGACCGCTGGTTCTGGCGAGCGGTCTCGTCGGAATAAAAATGTTCGAGATGGTCAGAGTCGGGGCCTCCGGACTCATCGGCGAAGTCATAGAACTAAAAGGCGATTCTGTTTCGATACAGGTTTACGAAGAAACCACCGGCGTGGGCCCGGGAGAAAAAGTGGCGGCGGTCGGCAGTCCTCTTTCCGTCGAACTCGGGCCGGGGCTTATAGGAACGATTTACGACGGCATCCAGCGTCCTTTGGAAGTTATATACGCGCAGAAGGGTCCCTGGATAGCCAAGGGTGTAGACGTGCCGGGACTCGACCACGCCAAAAAATGGCGCTTCGTTCCCAAAAAGAAAAAGGGCGACGCCGTCGAGAGCGGAGACGTAATAGGAGAAGTCAGGGAGACCGCCACCGTAATTCACAGGATAATGGTTCCCGCCGGAGTGTCCGGCGTCATAGAGGATATAAAGGAAGGCGACCACACCATAGAAGACATTGTCTGCGTGGTGAAAACGCCGTCCGGCGTCTCGGCAAAAGTCAAGATGCTCCAGAGATGGCCCGTGCGCCTTGGCCGCGCGTACAAGGAAAAACTTTCTCCGTCGGAACCGCTCATAACCGGACAAAGAGTCATCGACACATTTTTTCCCGTGGCCAAAGGCGGCGCTGCCTGCATCCCCGGACCTTTCGGAAGCGGTAAAACCGTAGTGCAGCACCAACTGGCCAAGTGGTCGGACGCCGACATAATTGTCTACGTGGGATGCGGCGAGCGCGGAAACGAAATGGCCGACGTTCTTCTTGAATTTCCGCATCTTAAGGATCCACGGTCGGGAGAATCTCTCATAAAGCGCACAGTGCTGATAGCCAACACATCCAATATGCCCGTGGCCGCCCGCGAGGCCTCGGTTTACACGGGAATAACCATTGCCGAATATTTCCGCGATATGGGTTATAACGTCGCTTTGATGGCCGACTCAACCAGCCGCTGGGCCGAAGCCATGCGCGAGATGTCGGGCCGTCTTGAAGAAATGCCCGGCGAAGAGGGCTATCCCGCGTATCTTTCCAGCAGAATAGCGGAATTTTATGAGCGCGCCGGCAAGGTAGTTTGCGCCGGTTCCGAGGGAAGAACGGGCTCTCTTTCCGTCGTGGGCGCTGTTTCGCCTCCGGGCGGCGATTTGTCCGACCCCGTGGTTCAGTCCACGCTCAGAATCGTGAAAGTTTTCTGGTCGTTGGAAGACAAACTCGCCTACCAGAGACATTTTCCGGCGATATCGTGGCTGCGTTCCTACTCGCTGTACGTCGACAACATAACGGGCTATATGAAAGAAAACGTCGCCGCGGATTTCATCGCGCACCGCGCCTCCGCCATGAAGATACTTCAGGAAGAAGCCGCTCTCGAAGAGATAGTCCGTCTCGTGGGTATAGAGGCGCTTTCGGACACCGACCGTCTGATTCTTGAAACGGCCAAAATGCTGCGCGAGGACTTTCTGCATCAGCACGCATTCGATCCCGAGGACACCTACTGTTCTCTGGAAAAACAGAATCTATTGATGAATATGATACTTAACTTCTACAAAGCGCGTCTGGATGTCGTAAAAGCGGGCGGCTCCGTCGGTGAGCATAAGGAAATAAAAGAAGCCGTGGCCCGCATGAAATACGTCAAGGCGTCCGAAGTGAAAGAGAAAATAGCCGCACTGCAAAAACGTATCGCCGAGGAAACGGCCGCGTTGGCCCGCGAAGCGTCCGGCGTCGTCGAAAAAACCTAAAAATAATCTTCGGGAGAGTTTATGACATATAAAGAATACACCACGGTAACCGGAATAGCCGGCCCGCTTCTCGTCGTCGAAAAAACCGAAAATATCAAGTATGGCGAGATAGCCGTCATAAAAACCAGGGACGGCGGTATGCGGCGCGGCAGAGTTCTGGAAGTCGACGGCGACCGCGCGCTTGTGCAGCTTTTTGAAGGCAGTATGGGACTTAATCTTAAAGATTCCGCGGTCAGATTTACCGGCAAGCCCCTGGAAATGGGTATGTCGCCCGACGTTATGGGCAGGGTCTTCGACGGTATCGGCTGTCCCAAAGATGGCGCGGGCGACATCATCGCCGAAAAATATCTCGACATAAACGGCGAACCGCTGAATCCGTCGGCGCGCGACTATCCGTCGGAGTTCATACAGACGGGCATCTCCACCATAGACGCCATGAATACCCTCGTGCGCGGACAGAAACTCCCCATATTTTCCGGAGCGGGCCTTCCTCACAACGACCTTGCCGCCCAGATTGCCCGTCAGGCCCGGGTGCTTTCGGCGCAGGCCGGACCGGATTCCGACGACAAATTCGCGGTGGTGTTCGCGGCCATGGGAATAACTTTCGAGGAAGCGGATTTTTTCCAGAAAGATTTCAAGGCCACGGGAGCAATCGAGCGCGCGGTTCTGTTTATAAATCTGGCCGACGACCCCGTCATAGAGCGCATAGCGACACCGAGGGTGGCGCTTACCTGCGCGGAGTATCTGGCTTTCGAAAAAGATATGCACGTGCTGGTAATCGTTACGGATATGACCAACTATTGCGAAGCGCTGCGTCAGATTTCGGCCGCCCGCAAAGAGGTTCCCGGCCGCCGCGGATATCCCGGGTATATGTATACCGACCTTTCAGGGATATACGAGCGCGCGGGACGACTGAAAAACAAAAAGGGCTCGATAACTTTTTTTCCCATACTTACGATGCCCGAAGACGATAAAACACATCCCATACCCGACCTCACCGGCTACATAACGGAGGGACAGATAATTCTGGCCAGGGAATTGCACCGTTCCGGAATTTATCCTCCCGTCGACGTTCTTCCTTCTTTGTCGCGGCTCAAGGATAAAGGCATAGGAGAGGGAAAAACGCGCGAGGACCATTCCAATGTGACGAGCCAGCTCTTTGCGGCCTATGCGCGCGGTAAAGAGGCAAAGGAACTCGCCGTGATTCTTGGCGAGGCGGCGCTTTCCGAGTCGGACAGGAAATTCGCGTCGTTCGCGGAAACATTCGAGTCGGAATATGTCAATCAGGGAATGACCGACAGGAGCATAGAAGAAACGCTCGACATGGGATGGCAGTTGCTTAAAAAACTCCCGCGCGAAGAATTAAAGAGAGTAAAACCCGAACAGATGGATAAGTACATGAAATAGTTTTTTCAAAACCCCGTTTGTTTCCCTGCCTGTCCCATCGTCGTTTGGCGGGCGAGATACATCCTCTCTCGCGCGATCAACACCGCGAGCACAGTGGGCGACCAAGGTCGCCCCTACGCGTAGGGGTGGGCTTGCCCACCCTGCTCGCGGTGTTGAAAAAATAATTTTGAGATAAAATATTCGAGGGAAATAGACAAAAAATACCATGCGTCTAAACGTTAATCCCAACAGAATGGAGCTTATCAAACTCCGGCGACGGCTTGTTTTGGCCCGCCGCGGGCATAAGCTTCTTAAAGACAAACGCGACGAGTTGATGCGCATTTTTATGGAGATGTTCGAGCGCGTCTTCAAGGAGCGCGAGGCGCTCGATGAGATGTTCGCCTCCCTTATGGCGGCTTTCAGATTCGCCCGCGCTTCGATGTCGCCGTCGGAGTTCGTCTCGGCGATAGCGTCCTCGGAAGCGGCGGTAAAATTCTCGATGTCGACCAAATCGCTTTTGAGTTTGCGCGCGCCTGAATACAAAATAGATGTCGAAGGCGACCCTGTGTCTTGGAGCGCGGCCTCGGCTCCGGCCGAACTCGACGAGGCATTATTGGGTTTCAAGGATTTTATTCCGCGTCTCGCGCGGCTGGCTTCCGACGAGAAAACTCTTATGCTTCTGGCCGAAGAGGTCGAACGCACCCGCCGGCGGGTAAACGCCCTTGAATACGTTTTAATGCCCAATCTCTCGGAAACCATTCGCTATATCTCGATGCGTCTGTCGGAAAACGAGCGTTCCGACCAGGTGCGTCTGATGAAAGTAAAAGACATAGTAAGGAGCCACTGACACATACGGTAACTACTGCAATGAAACGCGCCCCCGCCGCACCTTTCGCCGCCTCCAAAGCGGCTTTTGTCTTTTTGAGGACGGGATTCCTCTGCGCCGCCTTGTTTTTGCGTTTTATCGTCGCCGCCGCCGCCGCCGCCGCCGAACTCAAGGTATATTATGTTTCGGTAGGTCAGGGCGACGCGACTTACATAGAACTTCCCGACGGTAAAAAAGTTCTGATCGACGGCGGGCCGAACAGCTCCGACTCTACACTCAACCCGATAATAAGATTTCTGGAAGGCAAAGGCGTTAAGAGTATTGATATGGTTTTTCTGTCTCATCCACATGCCGACCATTACTACGGGCTTATACCGGTTTTCAATCGCTACACCGTCGGAAAGTATTACGATTCGTTCATTGTGGGTTCGGGTACGGCGGAATCTTTCAGAACTCTGGCAAAGACAAGAGCGACGGTTTACGAAGACACCAGAACGCGCAATCTATCGACATCGGCGACTTTCTATTCCATAACCTCGACGGATCCGCCGCTCTATATGGTGATGCACCACAGAGGCGACTATTTTGGCGACCCGCCGCCCTCGGCTAACGACACTTCTCTTATATTTGCGATAAATTTCGGATCCTCGTCGTTTCTTTTCGGCGGCGACGCCGGCGGCAGCGGGAGTTATAAACCTTTGGAGGGGGCTGTCATAGCGCAGAATACCGCATCCATCAAAAAAATTCCCGGACCTATCGACTGCTACAAAGTACACCATCACGGCAGCGATTCGTCGTCGACGGAAGCGTTCCTGAACTACATAAGACCGTCGTACGCTTTTATCGGCGTCGGGCTGGGAAACAGTTTCGGCCATCCCCGCCAGGCCACCATAGACCGCCTGAAAAATATTTTATCCCAGACGAATCCCGTCGCGCCCGGCGGCCATTACGGCAGCGGAATTTTCGCCACCGATTACGACGGAACCATCGAGGTCGTTACGACCGGCGACGGTAATTACACCATAAACGGTAAATTTTCTCCCACGGCAGGCGACACGGGCGGTGGCGGCGGCACCGGCGATACGACCACTTTGTCAGGCGAGCCGCTTCATTTCGTAAACGCTCTCAATAATCTTTTTTATCCCGATAAAGGCGAGTGGCTCAGGATAGAATACTATCTTAACAGACCGGGCGAATCGCTTTTCAGGGTATACACACTGTCGGGGGAAATAGTGTTGGAAGAAAAAAGATCCGACGATTACGCCGGCGACCTCAGGGCGTGGGTCTGGAACGGCAAAAATTCCGACGGCGCCGTTGTGGCTCCGGGAGCTTATTTCGTATACATTAAAACGCCCGACGGTCATAGTGTCAAAAAAGCGGTGGTTATGCGATGATGAATCTTCGCCGGTTGGCCGGCTTTGTATTCTTCGCGTTTTTCTGCGCGGCCGCCGCGATTTCTCCGTCGGAAGCGGCGGGACTGACGGTAGCCGACGCGCTTAAACTTTCCGGTTCGGCCCGCGCCGATGCCATGGGTTCGTCGACCGCGCTTGATTACGCGCCCGGCGGGAACCCCGCCATTTTCGACGGCGCCGACACGGCATATTTCAAGTTTCACGCTTCGCCTCTGGGCGTAAGGGTATTAAACGCGGGAGGGAAATATGCCTTTGGACGTTTCACTGCCGGCGCGTGGCTGCTCAGTCAGGACGCCGGCGACGTCGATATACACCGCCTGCCGTTTGAAGATGTCGTCACCGAGATGATTTATACCCAAAAACTCCAGAGCGACACGATAGTGTCCGGTTTTTTCGGCTGGGCGCCGACGAGAGCCGCATCGGCGGGCGTCGCGCTTAAATATATAACGACGTCGCTTTTGGGGCAATATTCGCTTTCCGCGGTCGCCGCGGACGCCGGATTATTTTGGCGCCCCGGCCGTATGGCCGTCGCGGCTTTGGCAAGAAACGTCGGTCCCGCCGCCGGGTATTCGGATTCTCCGGCGAAATTTCCTCTGCCGACGTCGTATTCTTTGGGGGCGGCATATCCCTTCGCAAATTTTTTGGCTCAGATTTCCGCGGACTATTCGCCCGCGGACGCCAAAGTGTCTTATACCGCCGGCGGAGAGTATCGAATTCCCGACGAGAAAATATATCCGCTTAATTCCATGGCCTTTCGCGCGGGCATGCGCTTTCCGCCTGGCCGCAACGTCTCGCCGGAAAATATTTCTTTAGGATTCGCCATGGGTTTTTCCAACGCTCTTATGGAATACGCATTCCTCCCTGTCGACGATGCGGGATATTCGCATCACATAGGTATTTCCTACCGGTTTGCCCATAAGACGGTGGTGCCGGAGTCCAGAATTATGCAGGTAGAAAGAATAAAATTTGTCGACGGAGAATTTGAGGAGGCGTCGTTCAAAAAACTCGAGGATATCGCGATGACGCTCAAAGAAAATTCTCGCTGCACGGTGCGCGTGGAGGGCCATTTCGAGTTTGTGGACAAGGTTTTGGATTATTTCGTGCGTGTAGAGCGCCTGAGCGACGCAATGTTTGTGATAGCCGAAAAAGAGACCGATTGGGTTGACATTACACTCATCGGACAATGATGCTTTATTCAGCGCGCAAAAGGCGAAAAGGCCTTATTTTTCAAAAGTTTCCGTCTTTTTCATTTTGCGTTACAGTTTGATTGACACAAGCGGCAAAAATTTGATAACATCAGCACCTTGATTTCCCCTAAGATTTACCGAACGCTTTAACGGAGTCCGTACCGTATGCGTATAACGGCCATAGAGACAATATCCGCCCTGTTCAAAGGCCCGGCGAACACCGTCGGCATTGACATAGGTTCGCACGCCCTCAAAATAATTTATCTCGACGGTGTGGGGCCAAAATACAAAATAGCCGGATGGGGGCACCTTCCTCTTGAACTGGAAACCTCTTTCGAGCAGTCGCAGGCGGAACTCAAAAACATATATACCGCCAAACTCATAACCTTTCTCAATCAGAACCGCGATATGCCCAAAGAAGTCACCACGGGCAGCGACGGACCCGCGCTCATCGTAAGAACCATATCCATACCTCGTCTCGCCTATGCCGAACTGGCCAAGACAATCCAGTTTGAAGCCGAGCCGTTTCTGCCCGTCAACATCAACGAATGCGAGATAGGTTTTCACATTCTGGGTCCGTCCAAAGACGATTCCAAAAAGATGGATGTTTTGATTGCGGCCGTAAAGAAGGATTCCATCGAATCCAAGATAACGCTCTTAAACGACGCGGGTCTCAGGACTGTGGTGGCGGATGCCAACGCGTTCGCCCTCTATAACGCGTATGAAACCGTCGCAAAACCTTCCGAGACGGTCGTAATACTGAATATCGGCGCGTCGATTACGAATATGGTGCTCGTAGACAATATGACCGTAAAGATGGTCAGAGACCTTGCTTACGGCGGCATAGAGTTCACCAAAAATGTGCAGCGTCAGATGACGGTGGATTTCAAGGGCGCCGAAAATCTCAAGATGAACCACGGAATTCTTGTAAGCGGCGACGATCGCGAAAGGACGCTTGCCGACGACAAGAAAGAGGCGCTCGGCGTTTCTATGGCGTTGAACGGCGCGGTCAAAATGCTCGTCGGCGACATACACCGGTTTATAGAATTTTATCTCGGCCAGAATCCCGACGCCGTGTTTTCCCGCATACTTCTTGCCGGCGGCACGTCCGGCCTTCCGAATCTCGCCGAATATATTTCCAAAGAAACCAATATCACCGCGGAGATATTTAATCCCATAGCCCAGTGCGAGGGATCCAACCTCATACCCGAAAAAATGCAGCCGTCGATGGTTACGGCCTTCGGACTGGCAATGAGACGGGAAAAAGACCACCTCGCCGCCAAAAAAGCGGCGCCCGCGGCCGTTAAAAAAGGCAAATGATTAGAATTAATCTTCTACCGCAGTCGAAAATAAAAAAGGGAGAGCATCCCGAGATTATCGCTCTCGCGCAGATACTGCTTGCCCTGGTTGTACTCTTTTTCGGCGCTCAGTATTTTCTTAAAACTTTAAAACTGGGCAATATCAAGAACGATTTGAAAATCGCCAAGGCGGAGCATTCCAAATATCAGGCCATTATCAACGAACTGAATTCCATCAAAGCGCTCACCAACGAGCTTGAGACCAAGAAAAATCTCATCAACGATCTTATAACCACCCGCACGGTTTATCCCGCGTTTATGGAGGATTTGCTCGGGCATTTCCCCAAGACGATGTGGCTGACGACGCTTAATACGCAGATGGCCGCCGACAAAACCGTCATTTTTAACATGGGCGCGACTGCGCTCGACGTCTACACCATAGCGGACCTCGTCAAAGCGACCGAGGCCTCCGATGTCATTACAAAAGTCGAACTCGGCGCCATAGCTCAGACGGGCGACGCGGACAATCCCATATACACGTTTACTTTCAAGGCGGCGCACAAAAGAGCGCTCGCGCCTTCTGTCGACGCTTCGGCGGCAAAGAAATGAATAAAAAACAGCAGCAGGATCTTATAGCGATAGCGATGGCGGCGGTCGGCATAATCTATGTGCTGCAAAGTTACCTCATCGCTCCGATGAATAAAAACATCAAAAAAGAGACGGAGCAGCTTGAGAAACTCAATAAAGAGATACAGAATTTGAAGATGCAGTCCTTCGAGATGCCGCGCATCAAAAGACGTCTGGAGTATCTTAAACTTGAGGTCGAGGATCTTGAAAAATATCTGCCGAAAGAAAGGGAACTGCCGGTTCTGTTGCGCTCCATAAACCGCATCGCCGCCAATTTTCAGGTCAAGGTAACAAATATTTCCGCGGTTTCCGCGTCCGACAAGCAGAAATATACCGAGCACGTATTCAACATTACCGCGAAGGGCGGTTACCATTCCGTAGCCAAATTTATAAATGAGATATCTCAGAGCGGTCGCATAATATCGGCCCGGAATCTGGGATTCACGCCGCTGCTTTCAGGGCCGCCCGGATCCGGCGCCCGCATCAACGACACAGTCAACGTTACATTTCAATTAGTCGCATATACTTACAAGGGATGACGCGAATGGCTTTATCAGGGCGTTTTTTTTATCTTAAATATCTTCCGCTGATACCGGTCGCGGCGTTATTGGCTGGTTGCGGCGGCAGCAAAACCGCCTCCGCGCCGCCTCCGCCCCCGCCTCCGACGGTTGTAGAAGAGTCGCTGGTTCCGCCTAAAGTCGAAATACCCAAGCACGAGTACGGCGGCGAGATATACGCCGACCCTTTTGTGCCGCTTTCTCCGTCCGCGCGCGCGGCCGGGCGTGACGAGTTGATAGTTCCGAATATAAACTCACTTATATTAAAGGGAATATACACCGCCGGTTCACACGTAATTGCGCTTTTAGAGGGCGGCGGCGCCGGCTACACGATAAAAGGCAGCCGGCTTTACGACACCAGAGGCCGTATGATACCCGGATACTGGTGTTCGATAAATACCGACAGCGCCGTCGTAACGGCTGGCGGAGTCACGCGCTCGCTTAAATTAAGAGAATAATTTTTCAGCGCTTTATGCACGGAGGAAAACAATGAAAATAAGAAATCTTTTTGCGGCGGCGGCGTTGTGCGCTTTTGTAGCCGCCCTCAACGCGGCCACAAAATCCTACGAAACGCTCGACGCTCTTTCCTACGACGCCGGCTCGATCGTTTTCAAATTGTCCGGTCCCGGAAAATTCAACGCCTTTAAAATCACGAATCCGCAGCGGCTGGTTATAGATTTTACGGGCATAGAGCATAATCTTAAAACAAAAGAAACAGTTGTGACAGACCACGCCATAGTGTCGCGCATACGTTCGGGTCAATTTCAGAACGAGCCCATAAAAATCGCGCGCGCGGTGCTTGACCTTAAACAGGATACGGGTTACGAATTGAAAGCCCGTGGAAACGAAGTCGTTCTTACTTTCAAGCCGGCCGCTCTCTCCGATAAGGCGGCCGCTTCGCCGGCGCCTGCCGCGACGTCCGTCGCCTCCGATTCGTCGGAGTCCAAGACCGTCGAAGTGATAGCGGTACCCATAGAAGAAGACGCCGCCGCTCCAAAAGCGGCCGCTCCCGAGGCAGTCAAGCCCAATGAAGCAGTAAAGGCCGCCGCGAAACCGGTTTCCGTCGCCAAGGAAGAGCCGAAAAAGGCCGCCCCCGCGCCCGTCGCCAAAGAAGAAACCAAAAAGGCCTCGCCGCCCGCCGCACCGAAGCCGTCGGTTAAAAAAGAGGAGCCAAAGACCGCCAAGACCGTGTTGCCGAAAACGCTGGTAACATTCGATTTTAACGACGCCGACATCCGCGACGTCCTGAGAGTTTTCTCGGCGCAGAGCGGTATCAACATAATCTACGGCCCCGACGTGAGCGGCACGGTGAGCATTACACTCAGAAGCGTTCCGTTTGATCAGGCCTTTTCCACGGTGCTTACGCTCAAAAATCTTGTGTCGCAGGAAGTCGGCACGAATATTCTGCGCGTGATGACTCCGCAGGCGCTTGCGCTTGAGCGCACGCAGGCCGTAACATTTACAAAACTGTTTCCTTTGAATTATGCCAAGGCCGAAGACGTCAAAGTCCAACTCGATTCCATACGTTTGGCGGAAAACCGTCGCGGCATAATCTCCGTGGATACCCGCACCAACACACTTATAATAACGGACACTCCCGAGGGTCTCGACAACGCCGCCCGCCTCATAGTGGACCTCGACAAGAAACCATATCAGGTTCTCATCGAGGCAAAACTTGTGGAAGTCAACCTTACCAAAGATCTGGATATGGGCATCAACTGGTCATACGCCCGCTCGAATGTTTCGGGCAATGAACTTCAGTATGTGGGCAAGACACAGGCAGCAGTAACTGTGGACGGAAAGAGTTCGCTTTATTACGGTATGCCGTCCGGTAAGGCTTACATTGAAGAGACCGGTCCCACAGGCGGCGGCGCGGGGGTAAACTTTCCGGCTACGCCGGTACAGGGCCAGCTTGCAGGCATAAGTTTTGGGCTTATAAGCGATAGCGTGCGGCTTAACGCTATGCTTTCGGCCATCTCATCCAAGGGGCTGGCGAAGCTTCTTTCCAACCCGCGCGTAACCACGTTAAACAATCAGGAAGCCAAGATTCTCGTCATACAAAAAGTGCCCTACATACAGCAGACCACCCAACTCGGTTCCGTTGCGGGCGCGGTGGCTTCCGAAGTTCAGTGGATAGACATAGGCATAAAACTTACCGTAAAGCCGACGATAAACGCCGACAGGCAGGTTACCCTTAAAGTTTTGCCGCAGGTGAGTTTGCTGATAAGAATGGATCCCGCCGGTCCCGTAATAGGAACCCGCGAAGCCGAAACGACCATTATGGTCAGAGACGGCGAGACGGTCGTCATCGGCGGATTGATAAGAGAAGAGGACAAGAAGTTAGCCAGTCAGGTTCCGCTGCTGGGAGATATACCGATACTCGGACAGCTTTTCCGCAGAAGTTACGACACGAAAGAGCGTTCCGAACTTCTCGTTTTCATAACGCCCCAAATACTCTCCGACTGAACCGCGGGAGTTTTTAAGAGCAAATGTGCCCTACGCCGCTTTCCTCGTATTCGGTGCAATAGCGCTTTCGGCAGTCGCCGGCGGGGCTTGGAACGTTCCGGCGCAGGCCGTGGTTTCCGCCGTTGCGGCCTTGTCTTTGGGATTTGCGGCTTATCGCAGGTCTTTTGTCCCGTCGAATATTATCGCCGCTTTCGCGGCGTTTTTTATTTTTGCGGCTTATCTCTGGCTCAGGGTCTTTTTAGGGGCGCAGAGCATACTGTGGCGCGGATTTATTGAGGCCGCCAACTGGCCGGCGTATATGGCCGTTTACGCTGCCGCCGCGTCGTTTACCGACGAGGAACGTAAAATTTTCTTCGCCGCGACGCTTCGCCTCGGAGCGTTTCTCGCGGCGCTCTTTTTTGCCCAAAAAATATTCGGCGCCGGCGCGTCGGACGCCGCCACGTGGGCGACTTTCCCTAAAAAAAATATTTTTGCCGCAGTTATGCTCGCCTCGGCTCTCTCGGTGTTTGATTTTGCCAAAACGCGAATTTCCGCGGTTGAGTGGATGTGTTATATGGCGGCCATGGCCGCCTCGGCGTTTGCTTTCAGTGTGTCCATTGCTCTTGGTTTTTTGGCCTCGGCCGTTGTTTTATTCGCGCGGGTTTTTCCGTCGAAAAAGAGGTTGTGGATTCCCGTTATAACGTTTTTGTCCGGCGCGGTGGTTATGGGGAAGTTTTTGGAGCCGCGCGTCTGGGACAGGGCGGCATGGTACGCCGCCTCAATCAAAATGTTCGCCGTTTCTCCGGTTTTCGGCCACGGCCCCGGCAGTTTTGCGGAACTTTCCGCCGGATTTACGGCGGCAGGTTTCAAAAGTATTTATGCTCACTCGCTGTATCTTGAAATGCTATCTGAGACGGGCTTGATGGGGCTGGCGCTTCTTGCGATTTTGCTGTATTTTATTCTGCGCAATATAACCGATACACGGTCTCGCGCGATTTTTACGCTGATTGCGACGGCGTCGGCGACCGATTTTCTTTTCAGCGTGCCGGTCGTTCCGCTGATGTTTTTTGCAGCCGCGGGGGCCGGGTCGGTATCTTTTCGTACGCGGGAAGACGGCGCGGCCGCGACCGGAATAAATAAGTTGCCGCGCGTTGCCAGCTTGATAACCGCGATATTTATTCTTGCGGTTTCTTACGTGAAATACGACGTCTGGGCGCGCGCCTACCGCGCCGAGACGGCAATTTTTTCCGGCGATGTCGAAGCCGCCTCGGTCGCTTCCGGCTCCATCGGCTACGGACGCCTGGGCGCCTCCGCCGCGGCGTCCATAAAAACAGGGACTATTAAATGATGTCCAAAGAAGTTTCCGCCGTCGCGCTGACGGCCATTCTGAGCGTGGCGTTTTTTGCCCCGACGATTTTCGGCGGCAGATATCCGTACCAGCGCGACGTGGCGTATTTTTTTCAGCCGCAGACGGCCACGGTCGTTCGTATAGCGCAGTCCGGCGATGTGCCGCTTTGGAATCCGTACGGATATATGGGGATGCCTCTTCTGGCGACGTGGCAATCGAGAGTTTTTTCGGTTTTCTCGATTCCGTTCTATTTGTTCGGTTCCGTCGGAGGAATGAGGATATTCTATCCTTTGATAATGTTTCTTGCGGGCTTTTTCGCGCTGGCGTTTTTGCGCGGGCGGGGATATTCCGCCGCGGCTTCGATGTCAGGCGCCATTGTGTGGATGCTGGGCGGATGGTTCGTAACTAAACTGGAATTTTTTTCCTACGCCTCGGCCGCCTCGATGTCTTTCGCGCCTGCGGCTCTTATCGGCGCGGCGTGGTGGATTGCCGCCGCCGCGCTTGCGACGGCGTTTCTGGGCGGTTATCCCGTGTTCTTTTTATCCGCGTTGCTGTATCTGGCTTTGGCGGTTCGCGCCGGCAGAATGAAAAGCGCCCTTGCCGCCTCGATGGCTTTCGCGCTTCTGTGCGCCGCGCAGATTTTGCCGACTGCCGAACTCACGCTGAACTCCGCCGTATACAAGCAGCGCGGCGTCGCCGCTCCGGCGGCGCTCTCTCACGCTATCGGCTGGCGCGACTTGTCGGGCTTTGTCGCGCCTGCGGCGACGCCTTCGTCCGACGGCGGACCGCGTTACCACTGGCTCAAAACTTTTTACGCGGGATTTGCCGGCGCCGCCCTCGCTCTGGCCGGAATATTCGCCGCCCTGCGACGGAAAAAGTTTTTCTGGCCGATAGTCCTTGCCGCCGGCACGACGATGTCCTTCGCCGTTCCGTACGATTTTGCGCGAAGAGTATTCGCGCCGCTGGCGCTGTTTCGCTATCCTTCGACGATGATGTTCTTCGCCGCCGCGGCCGTCGCGGTTCTGGCGGCCGAAGGCGCCGCCGCCGTTAAACGCGCAAAGGCCGTCGCGGTTTTGGCGGCCGTCGCGGCGATTGAACTTTTTGTCCGCGGCATGTTTGCCGCGCAGACCGCCCCCGCGGATTTTTTTTACAGGACACCGGAAGCCGTCGCGGTTGTCAGGTCGGAAGCGGTGCCCGGACGGGTGGCCGTCGCGCCGAAGACGCTTAAACTCAGCGTCGTTTCGGGACGTACTTCCGTCGACGCATGGCAGGGCGCGCGCGCCATTCTCAAAGGTTTCGTCACATGGCCGTACGGCGTGGCCAATGTTTACGGAACAGGCGAGCCGCTGGCGCTCTCGTCGGCGGAACAATCGGCGGACGCGGCATATTCAAGGCCGTCGCCCGACGCTGCCGCGGAAGATTTCAGACGTCTGGGCGCGGGTTATATTTTAAGCGCGACGAAATTTCCCGTCCGCCGGAAACATTACATTCTTTCCGCAGACGCGGCGACGCCGCCTTATTTGTACCGATTGAAGAAACCGGGAAGCATCTTCGGTTTTACCGCCGCCGTCCGCGACGGAATGACCGGCCTTGCGCCGTCGGAATTTTCGGAAAATAAAGTGTCCTTCGTTTTCTCTGAGTTTCTGCCGGCGGGCATATTTCATCACGCGGAAAACTATTATCCCGGATGGCGCGTTTTTGTCGACGGGAAAGCGCATCCGGTGGAACGAACAGAGGAAGGTCTTAAAAATGTGCGGCTGAATAATGGCGCCGGCTCGATTCATATGCTGTATGCTCCCGCAAGTTTCCGGCTGGGGATTTTAATATCGGTAATGGCCGTTACCGTCGCGGCGCTTATCCTGTTTCGCAAAGCATCGTTGATGAAATCATGAAGATTATCGCGACGTTCACTCTTCTTGCGGCAATTTTACTATCGCCGGTTCTGTTATCGCGCGGATTTATCGCCAATGCCGGCGATTTGCATCTTCATTACTATCCGCTCAAACACTTCACGTCCGAGGCCATTATTTCCGGCGATCTCCCACTGTGGAATCCATATACTTTCGGAGGAACTCCGCATCTGGCCAATCCGCAGGCCGGAGTTTTTTATCCGGGCAATCTTTTGTTTTATTTTTTCGGCTCATTTGCGGGATTTAAGCTTTGGACGTTGTTTCATCTGGTCATGCTTTCGAGTTTTCTCTACGCTTTATACAAGAGATTTATCGACGATGAAATCGCGGCGGCGGCGGGCGCGGCCATTGTTTCACTGTCGTCCTTCGTGATATATATGATAACGGCGGGACACAGTATCCGCCTTGCCGGTTTTGCGTGGGTGGCGCCCGTTTCCGCGCTGGCCGTAAAAACCGCTGTCGATAAGAATCGTTCTCCGTCGGCGGTGTCGCTGTGTGTTATGTCTCTGGCGCTGACTTTTCAATTCCTGAGCGGTCATCCTCAGGGTGTTTTTATGTCCATTCTGGTCGTAGGGGTTATTTTCGCCGTCGCCGGCGCCGCGTCGCGCAAAGGCCTGATTTTTGTCGCCGCGCTTTTTGCGGGTCTGAGCGCCGCGCAGTATCTGCCCTCCGCCGAGTTCGGACGTCTGGCCGAAACAATAGCGTGGCGTCCCCTTGCCCGCGCGTTTTCGCAGTCGTTCGGAGATTTTATTTCGCTGGTCGCGCCGTGGAAGTGGGGAAATCCTCTCGACGGCCCGCTTGCGATTTCTTACTCGCATTTCTTTGAGCGGAAAAATCTTTTTATGGGATATTCCGGATTGCTGCTGGCGCTCTCCGGCGCGGTGTTGTCGGTTAAAGCCGCTTTCGGACGAACGGCGGGTGTAAGCGGTCCGGCTTTTGTATTTGCGGCCTGGGGTTTACTGGGAATGGTTTTGGCGTTCGGCTTCAATATTCCGGGATTCGGATTTATTTTTGAGCACGCGCCGTTTGTGGGATATTTCAGAACTCCGTCGAGATTTTATTTTCTGACGCTCGTATCGTCGGGATTTTTCGCGGCGATGGCCGTCTCGATGTTCAGGAGCCGCGGAGCCGGGTTTGCCGTCGCCGCGATAGTATGCGCAGAACTTGTTTTCTGGAATATCAGATTTATTCGTCCCGTGGAACTATCGTGGGGGGCGTCGCCGGCGTCCGCCGTAGTCGGCGCGAGCGAGCGGATATTCACCACCGACGAAATCCCCGCGAATTTATCTATGATGACCCGCCTGCGCAATGCCAACGGCTACGACGCGCTCATATTAAGAGATTATTACAGGATGTTTTATTCGTATTACCGTCCGCCGAGCCGCCGTCCGTCGACATTTCTGGCCGCATCCTCCGCAGCCGACATTTACAAAAACGATTTTCCCGGATGGGGATTGAAATATGTTTTGACTACCCTGAACATTCCCGCCGCCAGGATGTTGCCGCAATCGTCCGGACGGGTGTTTATGTACGAAAAGAAAACCTTCAGTCCCGCGGTATTCGTTCCGCGCCGCGTGGAAACCATAGAACTGAGGAATTACCCGTTTTTTGATCCCGCCTCGGCGAATCCGCTCGATAAAATAGTCGTTCAGGGCGAATCGCGCGGCGCAAACAAATTTTCCGCCTCCGTCGATATCGTAAGTTTCGGACGTGAAAAAATAAAGCTTGCTTTCGAGAATGCGTCCGAAGGCACGTTGGCGCTGGGTGAAACATATTATCCGGGCTGGCTCGCCTGGATAGACGGCAAACCGTCGCCCGTCCGCCGCGCCGGCGGCATATTCCGCGCCATCGAGATTCCGTCCGGCTCACGAAAGATGATTATGGTTTTTATGCCCGTCTCGCTTCTTTTCGGCGTGTGTATCAGCGCCATCTCGGCGGCTATTGTGATATCGTTCGTTTTTGCGGCGGCCGTTAAGTTGTCCGCCGTATCGCCGCCGGAAAATCTTTTATGAAAAAAATTACGGTGATAATTCCCGCCTATAACGAAGAAAAAACCGCCGCCGCCGCCCTGCGCGGCGTGATCTCGGCCGACTTCGCCTCGGCGGGCTTCGCAAAAGAAATCATAATCGTGGATGACGGTTCCGTCGACGGCACCTACGATGCTTTTGTTTCCGCGTTTAGCGGCTTATCAGGCAAGGATAAACCGGTAATTTTGCGGCATGCCCGCAATATGGGCAAAGGCGCCGCCGTCAGAACCGCCCTTGCCGCGTCGACGGGCGACATAATAGCGATTCAAGACGCGGATCTTGAATATGACCCCGCCGATATTCCCCGCCTCGCCGCCCCCATCGCCGCAGGCGCCGCGCTCGCGGTATACGGCTCGCGGTTCCTCAAAAAAAATCCCGTCATATACGCGCTCTATTATCTCGGCAACAGAGTTATGAGCGGTATCATCGGGCTGCTTTTTCTAAGGAAAGTCACGGATTCCTACACATGCAGAAAACTGTTCGGACGCTCCGTTCTCGACGGAATCTCCCTTTTGTCGCGCGGATTCGAGATAGAGGCGGAAATAACTTCTAAAATTTTTCGCCGAGGCGTTTCCATTCTCGAACTTCCTATAAATTACAATCCCAGGACGATAAGAGACGGAAAAAAAATATCTTTTCGCGACGCCGCGCTGGGCGTTTGGACTGCCGTTAAAATCCGTTTTGCCCGACGGGCGGGATTTCAGCGGCTCGGAAGTTCGCCGGGGGTGTGTCTGCTTTCGGCCAGATTCCATCCGTATGTCGGCGGGGCCGAAAAGCAGGGACTGCTTCTCGCCTCGAAAATTGCCGCGCAAGGCCGCGAAGTTACGGTTTGCACGCAGGCGTATGATGCGAAACTCCCGCGCCGCGAAATCATCGGGGGGGCGGATGTTCACAGAATCGCGTCGTCATCGTCCCTGCGGTTTCTGGTGTCGTCATTTTTGTTTCTTGCGGCAAAAAGAAAGGATTTCGGCGTAATACACGTTCTGCTGGCGTCTTCGCCCGCGCTTGCCGCCGTCGCGGCCGCGCGGCTGACCGCAAAAAAAGTTTTGATAAAACTCGGATGTTCGGGCGAGTACGGGGACATAGCGACGTCGCGGCGAACCGTCTTCGGGCGGATCAAGTTATTCCTGCTGAAGCGCTCGAAAGCCATGTTCGTATGCCCCGGTTCCGATGTGTTCGCCGAGGCGCTGTCGGCGGGTTTTCGCGGGGACCGTCTGACAATCATTCCCAACGGCGTAGATACTTCAAGATTCGCCCCGTCGTCCGCGGACGACAGGGCGTCGGCCCGCGCCGCGCTGGGAATGTCCGGCGAAGGCCGCGCGGCGATATTCACCGGCCGGTTTGAAAAACAAAAAGGACTGGAAGGTCTTCTGGCCGAATGGCCGGCTATCGTCGGAAGTTTTCCCGACGTTAAACTCATTTTAGCGGGGGCGGGCTCGCTGGAGAAAAATCTTCGCGCCGTCGCGGCGGCTTCGCCGGAGCTCGCGTCGTCCGTGATTTTCGCGCCGCCGTCCGAACAAGTCGAACGATATTTGGCCGCGGCGGACTTTTTCGTTCTGCCGTCGCTGGCCGAAGGCCTCTCGAACTCTATGCTGGAGGCGATGTCCTGCGGCCTTGCGGTCGTAGTCACCGATGTTGGCGGCGCGGCCGATGCCGTCGTCGATGGAGTCAATGGCTTTCTGTCCGCGCCCTCGGCTGAGAATTTCGCCGCTAAACTTCGCGCCGTTCTGGCTATGCCCGAAAGCGTTGTTGTTGCCTCTCGCGCCGCCGCCCGCCGGACGGCCATCGAGCGTTTCGGAGCGGATAAGACGGCCGAATCATACATTAAGCTTTATATGGCGATGTAACGGGAAATTTCGGGGAGTTCTCCCTGACTGGCCCCGCTTTCGGCCCGTCAAAAAAAACCTTGACCCCGCGTTTTTTTTAATATATAATATGTTCTGAACGTTTAGAAACAACGAAACGCTGCTTTGGAGATATTATGCCGGATAAGCTTGCTTCCGTCGAAAACGACTTCATCGACACCGTCTCGCGGCTGGGTTCTTCGCTTGGCCTCAACAGGGTTGTCGGGCAGATTTACGCCCTGCTCTTTTTTAAGGGCGAGCCGATGTCGCTGGACGACATCTGCAAGTCGCTCAACATCAGCAAGGGGAACGTCAGCATAAACATCAGGGAACTCGAACGCTGGGGCGCCGTGAAAAAAAGTTGGACACCCGGTTCCAGAAAAGATTTTTACGCCGCCGACGACGACGTGGTCGGCCTCGTCTACGCCCGTTTGCGCATGAGATTTGAAAAAATCGTTTCGGAACTCGGCGATAATCTCGGGAAGTGGGAATCGCTCTCCGGCAACGGACGTTCGGGCGACCGGATATCAAAAAAAGTCGGCGAACTCCGCCGCATAAAGGACGCTCTTGAGACGCTGATGGGCAATATGCCCCGTCAGGTTTCCGGCGAGTCCGCGCTTAAAAAAATAGCCGTTCTCGGAAAATTAAAATCATTGTTGTCATGAAATTGTTGAAAAACTTCACTTGGCCGTCATTGCGAGGAACGAAGTGACGAAGCAATCTCGGTATCATCGTCGTGTAAGAGATTGTTTCACTCTCTGAGGGAGTTCGCAATGACAAGTTACGGTTTTTTCAACGGTCTCGTCATAATGCCTGAAAAGATTAGGAGGATAAATGAAAGTACCGATGCTTGATCTGGCCCCGCAGTACGAACCTATTCGCGCGGAAGTTTTTGCGGCCATCGAAAAGGTCTACGATTCAAAAAAATTCATTCTCGGCGAGGAAGTGGGAAAATTCGAAGTTGCGGCGGCAAAATATACGGGGGCGAAGCACGCCGTCGGAGTGTCGTCGGGAACCGACGCGCTTCTTATTTCGCTTATGGCGGCCGGAGTCGGCGCGGGCGACGAAGTGATTACCACGGACTTCTCGTTTTTCGCCACGGCAGGAGCCATATCTCGCGTGGGCGCGACTCCGGTTTTCGCGGACATAGACCCCGTTACTTTCAACATCGATCCCCGTCTGGTCGCATCCAAAATAACATCCAGGACCAAGGCCGTGATACCCGTTCATCTCTACGGGCAGTGCGCGGATATGGAAGAGATAGCATCGGCGGTCCGCGGACGGGGAATTGCCGTCATTGAGGACGCGGCGCAGTCGCTGGGTGCCCGGTACAGAGACGGTCGCGGCGCGGGTGCGTTGGGCGATTACGGATGTTTCTCATTTTTCCCGTCCAAAAACCTCGGCGCGATGGGCGACGCCGGAATGGTCACCACCGACGACGCCGGTCTGGCCGACAAACTCAGATTGTTGCGCGGCCACGGCGCGGTCAGAAAATACTATCACTCGCTGATCGGCGGAAATTTTCGCATAGACACCATACAGGCGGCCGTGCTCGACGTAAAACTCAAGTATCTCGACGGATGGACATCGGCCAGGCAGGAAAACGCGCGGCGTTACGATAAATTGTTCGCCGATGCCGGGCTGGTGTCGTCGGGAGAAGTTACTCCGCCCGCGGCAGTTTACAAAAAGGCCGGCGGACCCGAACGTTACCATATTTACAATCAGTATATGATCAGGGCTCGCTCCAGAGACGACCTTAAAAAATTCCTTGACGGCAGCGGTATCGGCAACGATATTTATTATCCGATGCCCTTTCATTTGCAGGAATGTTTCGCGCATTTGGGAGGCAAACCGGGATACTTCCCTCAGTCGGAGAAGGCCGCCGCCGAAGTTCTGGCTCTGCCGGTTTATCCCGAACTCAAGCCCGAAATGCAGGAATATGTCGTAAGCAAAATAAAAGAGTTTTATAAAAACAGGGGTTAACTTGCCGCGGCGATTTGCGCGCGGCTCTCTGCGAGAGGACGAATGAGGTTTTCGCGGGTATTTCTGGCCAACCTGATATCGCACGAGACGAGTTTGTTCAGACAACGGGCGGTTCTTCGCGCGGGGATGGGCTATATAGCGCAGGCGCTGGAAGACGCCGGCGTCGCGTGCGCCGTCGACGATATGGCGCTCGGCTTCGGATTCGGGCGGTTGCGCCGCAAGATTCGGGATTTCGGACCGGACGCGATAGGCATAAGCATGTTTACCTATCGTTACGCCGAAGCGTATGCCGCCGTAGCGCGGCTGAAAAAAGAATTCGGCGTGCCGGTAATAGTGGGCGGCCCGCACGCGTCGGTATTTCGCGGTAAACTTCTTGAGGAATGCCCGTCCGCGGATTTTTGTATGGTGCGCGAGGGCGAGCGGAGCATTGTTAAACTTTGCCGCGGCGAGGATTTTTCCAAGATTGAGGGACTGATATACAGAGAAAATTCCGCGGTTCGCTCGGCGCCGCCGGCTGTTTTTATCGACGATCTCGACGCCCTGGCTTTTCCGAGATACCGCGCTTTTGAGCGGCAAAATTATCCCCTTGGCAATTCTCCCGTTTCACGCAGGGTAATACCGCTTGTGACGTCGCGCGGATGTCCGTACGAGTGCATATACTGTCCGGTCAACGCGGCCATCGGAAGAAAACTAAGGTGCCGCGGCGCCGACAGCGTGGTCAGTGAAATATCCCACTGGCGCGCCGAGGGTTACAGAAATTTTTCCGTCGTAGACGATAATTTTACGCTCATAAAAGACAGGGTCTATAAGATTTGCGAGGGAATAAAGCGCGCCGGTTTCAGCGATATTACGCTTGGCCTGCCCAATGGCATAAGGGCCGACAAGACCGACAGGCAAATGCTTGAAACGATGTATGACGCGGGTTTTAGGTATGTCGGCATAGGCGTGGAGTCGGGGTGCGATGCAGTTTTGAAAGCGCTCAAAAAATCCGAACCGGTGGCGGTAATAGACGAGGCGATAAAAAACGCAGTCGAGATCGGTTATTACGTGGATTTGTATTTTCTGGTAGGTTCTCCCGGAGAGACGGAGCGCGACGTTATGGCCTCGATAGCGCTGGCCGCCAAATATCCCGTGGACAAGGCGCATTATTTCAATCTTATACCCTATCCGGGCACGGAACTTTTTGATACGGTGGCTAAGGCGGGCCGGTTCCTTTATCCGCCGGAATACTATCTTAACAACATCCATTCAAATATGAACGTGCCGGTTTTTGAGACGAAAGAATTTCCGGCCGCCGCCCGCGCCCGAATGCTTAAATACGCCAAGCGCGCCGAGCGGCTGCGCAAGAAAGAATTGTATCGCCGCCGCCTGGCATCCAAAGGACTTCCCGCTTTTGCCGCTCGCGCGGCGTCGTCGGTATATTCATACGAGCCGGTGCGCGTGATATTCAACGATTCGGCGCTTCTTGCCGGTATCAAAGAAAGGATGATGAAATGAGCCGGCCTTTTTTCTCCGTGATTATGACGGTCTATAACAGGGCCGGCCTTATGCGCTTCGCGCTCGAATCGCTTCGGCGGCAGACCTTCGGAGATTTTGAAGTATTTGTGGCCGACGACGGCTCGTCGGACAATCCCGCCGGGGTCTTTGAAAGTTTCCGGCGTCCCGGATGGAATTTCGTCAGGTTCGACGGGAATCACGGCTATCCGTATTGCAAAAATCGTCTTCTTGACAAAGTGTCCGGCGATTATGTCACTTTTTTGGATTCCGACGATGTCTGGCTGCCTGAGCGTCTCGCGCGGTTCCGGGCTCACGCAATCGCCCTGCCCGACGACGGATTTATTTTTTCCGACTGTTTCCTCGAGCAGCACGGACAGGTGCTTGCCACAATGAGCGGCGGACGGCGCGATATTCCGCACGGACATCTTGGCGCGTGGGCCGCCGTGTCCAACCGTTGGCTGCCCTACGTGACCACAAATGTGGCGCTCAAGCGCGAGGCCGTAAAGGACGCGGGATACTATAACGAAAAACTTGTACATCTGGCCGATACCGAATACTTCGCCCGCGTCGTAGGAAAATATCCGGTGGGATATATTCCGGAACCTTTGGCGGTATACAGGATACACGAAATTTCTCTTACGTCAAACTGGGACTCTTGTCTGGCCGAAAATATACAGATAATCGATATGACCTCCCCGCCGCCCGACGTGGAGATACCTCTTAAAGATCACGTTCTTTACGCGCAGGCGGTCGTCTATTTTAAGAAAGGTATGGGAAGGGAGGCGCGGGAGTGCCTCGGTCAAATAAAAAATTCGCCGATCCGCGCAAGAATTCTTTATCCTTTGACATTCGTGCCGGAAGTATTTTTGAAAATTCCGCGGTTTCTCTACAGGAAACTTCGCGTCGCCCGTCTTATGTTTATGCCGGTCGCCAGAGAATTGAGGGACGCGGAAAATTGGCTTAACGATCTGGAGCGCGCGTCCACACCTCCGATGGAAACGGGCGCCGACAGGGGGCATTCATGATTATCACAAAAACACCCCACAGAATTTCTTTTTTCGGCGGCGGCACGGATTATCCGGCGTGGTATCTTAAAAACGGCGGCAAAGTGCTCGGCGGGGCAATCAACAAGTATTGTTATCTTATAGTGCGCGAACTTCCGCCGTTTTTCGAGCACAAGCACAGAATCGTTTATTCAAAACTCGAAAACGCAAAAACCATAGACGAGATAGCGCACCCGGCCGTCAGGGAAGTGCTCCGTTACAGAAACTATCAGTCGGGCATTTCGATACATCACGACAGCGATATTCCCGCGCGTTCCGGAATGGGGTCGAGTTCCGCTTTTACCGTCGGATTGCTTAAAGCCATGCACGCCATGGACGGAAATATGATATCCAGGGAAGACCTCTACGCCGAGGCCATTCACGTGGAGCAGGACATAATCAAAGAGAACGTCGGTTCGCAGGATCAGGTTTTCGCGGCTTGCGGAGGACTTAACAAGATAGATTTTTTGTCCAACGGCGAAATAGTCGTTTCTCCGGTGATAATAGCTAAGGACGCCTTGCGGGAGTTTCAGAGCAAATTTATGCTGTTTTTCACGGGCATTGCCAGAAACGCGTCGGACATCGCCGAGGAGCAAATCAGAAACATAGACGCCAAGTCAAAGGACTTGCGCGAAATGTCATCTCTCGTGGATGAGGCCCACGGCGTTTTGACGTCGTCGCCGCTCGCGTTCGGTGATTTCGGACGGCTGCTCGACGAGACGTGGAAGATAAAACGGAATCTGTCGTCGAAAATAAGTAATTCGTTCATAGACGATATTTACGCCAAAGCTCTCAAAAACGGCGCGGCGGGCGGAAAACTGCTCGGCGCCGGCGGCGGAGGATTCATGCTTTTTTACGCGGAGCCCCAAAACCACGGCCGCCTGAAGGCCGCGCTCGACGGGCTTCTTCACATACCTTTCGACTTCGATTTTACCGGAGCCGACATAATCTTCTATAAACAGGACTAAAAACCATGAAACTCAACATTCTTGTGACGGGCGGCGCCGGATATATCGGTTCGATTCTGGTGCCCAAACTTCTTGCTTCGGGACATAAGGTCGCCGTGCTGGATAATTTTACGTATTTGCAGGGCGAGTCGCTGGCGGCCTGCTGTGCCGACGATAATTTTTCGGTGGCGCGTGGCGATGTCCGCGATATATCCGTCGTAAAGCCGCTACTTAAAAAAGCCGACGTCGTAATTCCTCTGGCGGCTCTTGTCGGAGCCCCTCTGTGCGACCGCGACACGACCGCCGCCCGCACGGTGAATTTTGACGCGGTAAAACTTATCGCGGATTCGGTTTCCGCGTCGCAGCGCATAATTTATCCGACCACCAACAGCGGATACGGCATAGGCACCGACAAGTTCTGCACGGAAGAAACACCGCTTAATCCGGTTTCGCTCTACGGAGTCGTAAAGATGAATGCCGAAAAAGCGGTGTTGGCAAGGGAAAACTCCATAAGTTTCCGTCTGGCAACCGTGTTCGGAATGTCGCCGAGGATGCGGCTGGATCTTCTTGTCAACGATTTCGTCTACCGCGCGTACACCGACAGATTTGTGGTGGTATTTGAAGGACATTTCAGGCGCAACTACATACACATACGCGACGTCGCGGCGGCGTTCCTGCACGCCATTGAAAACTTTGAAAAAATGAAGGGGCAGCCATACAACGTCGGACTTTCGGAAGCGAACCTTTCAAAGTTGGAACTCTGCGCGAGCATAAAAAAACATCTGCCGGCTTTCGTGTATCTTGAATCGGCCGTCGGAGAAGACGTCGACAAGCGCGATTACATAGTTTCCAACGAAAAAATAGAAAGGACGGGCTTTCGCCCGACGAACTCGCTCGACGACGGTATAAAAGAGCTTATCAGGGGCTACGCTATGCTCAGGAATACGAGGTACGGCAACGTATGAACGCGAAACGCAAGTTCAAAAAAGTCCTTATCACCGGCGTCGGCGGTTCCGGCGGCAGTTACCTGGCCGATTACATAACGCAAAACCATCCGTCCGTCGAGGTTCACGGAATAGCCAGATGGCACAGCGCCCCTCCGTCGGTGAATGTCAATAAGTCCGTGTCGCCGGCCGTCGTGCACGAATGTGATCTGGCCGATTTCAGCTCGGTGTTCTCCACGTTATCGAGCGTCCGGCCCGATGCGATATTTCATCTTGCTTCGCACGCCAACGTCAGAGCGTCTTTCGTCACGCCCCTTTCCGTGCTCGACAACAACATAATGGGCACCGCCAATCTGCTTGAAGCCGCTCGGCTGGCCGGTATCGACGCGGTCATACAGATATGCAGCACATCGGAAGTTTACGGGCAGGTCGCGCCTGAAAATGTCCCCATAAAAGAGAACTGTCCGATGAATCCGTCCAGCCCGTACGCCGTTTCCAAAGTCGCGCAGGATTTGCTGGGCTTTACTTATTTCAGAAGTTACGGGATGAAGATAATCCGCACGCGCATGTTCGCCTACGTCAATCCCCGTCGGGCCGACTTGTTTGCCACGGCCTTCGCTCTTCAGGTGGCCGAAATCGAGGCAGGGCTCAGAGACGTTCTTTATCATGGAAATCTTGATTCCGTGCGCACTCTCATCGACGTAAGAGACGCCATGGAATCGTACTGGGTCGCCGCCGAGTCGTGCGATTTCGGCGAAGCGTATAACATCGGCGGAGACACCGTAATTAAAGTCGGGGAATTTCTCGACCTTCTCAAAAAGGCCGCGAAAGTTCCCATAAAAACACAGGCCGATCCGTCGCTTTTCCGTCCGGCGGACGTTACTTTACAGATACCTGACACCGGCAAGTTCGTCTCAAAAACCGGATGGCGGCCGAAGTGCTCGTTTGAGGATAGCGTAAAGTTTTTGCTCGCCGCCTGCCGCGACGCCGTATCAAGAAAGCGTGGAGCGTCCAAATAATGAAAACGACACTGGTGATGCCCGCCAGAAACGAAGAGACGACGATATCTGCCGCGCTGACGGCGGCCGCCCCGTTCGTCGACGAAATAATAGTTATCGACGGTTCGTCGACCGACGGCACCATAGCGGCGGCAGAGCGCTGCGGTGCAAAGGTCGTCCGCCAGCAAGGCCGCGGAAAGGGCGACGCCCTGCGTCTGGGGATAAAACTTGCCGGCGGCGACGTCATAGTATTCATGGACGCCGACGGAAGCCACGAGCCGTCGGACATTCCGAAACTCACGGCTCCGATAGCGTCCGGCGAGGCCGATATGGTCGTGGCTTCGCGCGCCAGGGGCGGCAGCGACGAAGTTTTTATGACCGTCGACGGAATGGTCAGGCATACCGGCGGTTACATCGCCGCGATGATCATAAACTATCGGTGGGGCTCCGGGCTTACCGAAGTCGAAAACGGCTTCCGCGCGGTGAGGACATCGGCGGTGCGGGCTATGAATCTTTCGACAAACGGTTTTGAAATCGAGCAGGAAATGGTAATAAAGGCGTTGAAAAATAAATTCAGGGTGACCGAAGCGGGTTCCCACGAGTACGCCCGCGGCGGGGGAGAATCCAAACTTCCGACACGCTCGGCGTGGAGATTTTTGGCGCACCTGATAAAAGAGCTGCTGACCGGCAAATGAAAAAAATCTCCCGGATGGAATTCGACGACTACTACTCGAATCATTTCTATAACTTTTTATTCCGATGGCTCGACCGCCGGAAACTGCGGCTTATCGCGCGCGAGCTGAAATCCATCGCGCCGCCCGTCGGAGACATACTCGATTTGGGCGCCGGCTCCGGGAAGATGGCGCGAGAACTGGCCAAAAGTTTCGGCGGCGTCGTCTGCGTCGACAAAAACCGGGCGCTTCTTGATTCCTGCATGGCCGGAGGCCTCAGGGCGGTTGAGGCGAATCTCGAAGAAGGCCTCGGGAATTTTGCCGACGGCAGCGTTTCGGCGGTGCTGGCGGCCGATGTTTTGGAACATATCGCCAATCAGAATTTTCTTCTCTCGGAGATGTCCAGAGTGCTGCGTCCCGGCGGCAAGGCGGTGATATTCACGCCTCCTTACGATGGCATCAGATGTGTCGCCGCGCTTAAACTTCATCATCTGGTCACCGGACGCTGGTCCGACCATATTTCGCCGCTGACGGCGGAGGCCTTTGCGCATAAACTCGGCGTGGCGTTTTGCGATTACAAAATAACAAAGATAAATTTCGGACTTACAATGGCCGGAGTGGGCATAAAATGAAATACGCTTCAAAGTGGGATATATACGCGATTGTTCTGGTTGCCGCGACATTTGCCGTCGGTGTAGCGGGCGCGGGCTGGGGTTTGCCGTCGAGTCGCCGCGCGGAAATCACTTTGAGCGAAAATCTGAGGACACCGGCTTTTTACGCGCGTCTCGCGAAAGTCCGCGACGACATTTACGAAAAGGCCGGGCCGAATCTGCCCGCTTACGCCGGACGGCTGTTAGTGTCGGGCGGCGGCTACGACGCTTCCGTCAATTTGGCCACTCCTCCGGAAAAAGACGGCACAATCCATCTGGTTTCAAAAGGGCGGGACATTCCGCTTGAGCTTTTGAGAGCGTACAATTCGTATCTTTTAAGAAGCGGCCATCCCGACGAGCAGGATATGCTCACCGCCATATCCAAGATGAATCCCCGCAAGTTTAAGTTCGACCCGCATTTTTACCGCTACGGCGGAAGTTATCTCTATCCTTTGGCCGGATGGTTCGGCGTCGTAGGCGCCGCGGGTTACCTGAAAATCAATCCGGACATAACTTTCTATCACGCCTCGCCCGACGACATGGGACGTTTTTATCTGCTCGGACGACTTTTTTCGCTGGTGTTCGGCGCGCTGCTCGTCTGGACGGCGTATCTTTTTGCGCGGGATTTTTACGGCCCCCGCGTCGGCTTCTTCGCGGCTTTGATTTTCGCTTCTTCTCCAATGCTGCTTGCGGAATCCAATACGATGAAGCCGCACATATACGCCGCCTTCTGGGCGATGTTGAGCGTTTACTGGATGCAAAAACTGCTGCGCTCCGACGATAAAAAGTATTTTTGGGCCGCAGGCGCCGCTCTTGGCATGGCCGCGGGAACAACGATAAATTCCTGGATATATCTGGCCTTTCTGCCTGCCGTAATTCTGGCGAAATATCACGCCCGCGGCGCCGCCTTCGCGGCGGCGGAAGCGGTCAAAAGATCCGCGCAGGTGTTGGCGGTATCCGCCGTGGTTTTTACGCTGACCAACCCGTACGTAATATTTTCGTTCGCGGATTATATGGATGAACTCAGATGGACGGCGAGTTTTCATCATTTCATTTTCAGGCCGTGGGTATTATTCACGGTGCCGTTCCGCGCGGCCTTTGGCGCTCCTCTGGCCGCGGCGGTTTTGGCGGCGCTCTTGTACGCGCTTGTTTATAAAAAAGAAACGGTCGACCGGCTGTTGTCGTATTTTTCCGCGGCATCACTTTTATTTTTGGCGGTTTCTTCGGGCGGACAGGGGGAAGCGTCGGCGTATATGCGTTATCATCTTCCGCTCCTGGCCGTGTTGTCCGCCGTTGCCGCCTCGGCTTTTTCCGACACACTGCGCATCCGCCCCGTCGTTGTCCGCGCCTCCGCTCTGGCGGTCATAGGCGCCGGTGTTTTGTGGGCGCAGTCGCTGAGGACTTTTCATGCGGTAAAATATATCAGAGCGTCGGGCGACGGCGCCTCCGCCCTGGCCGCCGGCCGATGGATTAACACACACGTGCCCCCCGGCAGTTTGGTGGGGGTAATGAAGTACGCCCCTCACGTCGATTCCACTCCGCCGTTTCGTTTCGCCGACTACAAAATAATCTCCGGGTTTGAAAGGGTCGAGAGTATAAAATCCGTCCGCGTGTTGCCGGAGTATTTTATTATGGGGAAGCCGCCGGATTTTCTTGAAATCAAGTGGAAGGATTTTTCCGAGTTTTACGACGAGACGGCCAAATTCGGCTTGAGCGGGAAAATCGGCCCGTTTGTTTTTGTCGACAAAATAACCCCCGCGGATTTTTCCGTGGCCGTATATAAATTGAGACCATTGAAAAAGTCGTCAAAATGTCACCCTGAGCGAAGCGAAGGGTCTCGCTTGTCGTCGGAAGGCGAGATTCTTCCCCCCGACAGGTCGGGGGTCAGAATGACAAATAGCGGGGTTTTTCAACGGTCTCAAATTAAGGGCAAAATCGTTTCGCGGCAAATAAATAAATGAGAAAACCCGACTACGGCATCATTCCCGACGCGGTTCGCGCGGCTTCCAAAGAACGCTCTCTGGCCATATTCAGGCGTATGTGCCTGAGCAGATATTTTGAAACCGGCATTATTGACGCGGTGGCGGATGAAACCGTTGATTACCCCGTGTATTTGTCAATGGGGCAGGAGTCGATACCGGCCGCGCTCGCCGAAGAAATCGGCGGATTTATGATATTCGCGCAGCATCGCTGTCACGCCGCGTACCTTGCTTTCGGCGGAGATCCCGCCAAACTTCGCGACGAGCTTATGGGATTGCCCACGGGCACCAGCGGAGGCCGCGCCGGTTCCAACTGCGTTCAGTGTCACTCCGGAGGATTGGAGATGTTCGGGCATCACGGGCTGATAGGCGAAAACGTTCCTCTGGCGGTGGGAGCGTCTCTGGGGAGTGGAAAACCGGCGGTTTGTTTTTTCGGCGACGGCGCCGCCGAAGAGGATTATGTTTTTGCCGCTATGGGATTTGCGGTAACGCACAAATTGCCCGTGCTTTTCGTATGCGAGGACAACAATTTATCGATATTGACGGAAATCCGCGACCGGCGGTCGTGGAGTATTACCAAAGTGGCCGCCGCTCTTTATATGCCCGCCGTGGACATTGCCGACGACCCGTGGAGCGTGGCCGCCAAGGTCGCCGGGCTTAAAAAAAATCTGCCGGCCTTTATGAATATCTATACCTGCCGCGCCCGATGGCACGTGGGCGCCGGAATAGACGGCCCGCCCGCGTGGGACAGATTCGCGCTTGTTAAAGAAGAGCTTTTGGCGCTGGGTCTGGGTAACGAAGCGGCCAAGATTGAGAACGAAGTCCGGGCGTTTATGACGGAATTATGGAAAAAATGACCGTAGCCGAAACTATCAAAAGAATAACCCGCCGGCACCTTGAGCAGGATAACGGAATGCTTCTGGGCGAGTGCATTACCGCCGTGGGCTGGGTCAACGGAACTGTCCCCGACGCCAAAAAAGGAATCGTCGAACTGCCCATGACCGACGTGGCCGGCGCCGGAATAGCCGTGGGCGCGGCTCTCGTCGGACGCAGGCCGATACTGGTGATCAGATTCCAGGATTTTCTTATGCTTAATTCCAGCCCGCTGATATTTTTCGCCGCAAAGTACAAGGAACTTCACGGACGTTCCGCGCCGATTTTTGTCAGAGCCAGCGCCGCCGAGGGCTTCGGTCCGGTTCATTCCGGAGTGCTGCATTCCATCTTTATGCATTTTCCGGGATTTCGAGTTTGCTCGCCCATGACGCCTCTTGAATATGAGGATGCCTGGCGGGATTTTATGAGCCACGACGACCCTTTTATTTGCAGCGAGCACCGTTTAAGCTATTCCAACACCGGGGAAATGCCCGATATTTTCGTCGACGGCGCCCGCGTAACATTGTATCCGGTGTCTGCGGCCAGATTCGCGGCTGTTCGCGCCGCCTCGGAGCTGCAAAAACAGGGCATACCCTGCAACGTGGCGCACATAGTGCGGCTGAAACCGTTTACCGTCGACAAACGGCTGACGGCGCCTCTGGATGCGGGTTCCGCCGGTCTGGTGATAGACCCCGGTTATGAAATAGCGGGCGCCGCCAGGAGCATAGCATACGAGTTGACGCAAAAAACCGGCGCGCGGGTAAACGCGCTGGGACTTCGCGACAAGACAAAATGTCTTTGCGAGCCGCTGCGCAACCCGGCGCCCGACGCTGAAGCCATCGTCGGGGCGGTTCATGCGATGCTCGGATAAAATATCGGCCCGCGGCAAAGCGTGTCCGTCTAAGATTCGCGGGACGCGGTCGGGACCATCAAAAATATTTCGGAGGCGGATATGAAAAAAGCCGTGATAATCACAGCGCAGAACTTTCAGGACGAGGAATTCATATACCCCTATTATCGTCTGCGGGAGGCGGGTTTTTCCGTCGATGTGGCGATAAAGGGAAAAGAAACCGTCAAAGGCAAATACGGACTGCCCTGCAAGCCCACGGTCGACACAAAAGACCTGCGCGAGTCCGACTACGATCTTGTGGTAATACCCGGCGGGCACGAAGCTCCCGACAGGGTAAGACAGGTCAGGGAAGTCCTGGACTTTGTGCGCGCTATGAACGCCAAGGGCAAAGTGATTTCCACCATTTGCCACGGCCCGTGGGTTTTAATTTCGGCGGGTGTGGTTAAAGGAAAAAAAATATCGGCATACATCGGAATCAAGGACGATGTCGTCAACGCCGGCGCCGAATATGTCGACGCTCCTGTTGTCGTCGACGGCAATATCGTTTCGTCTCCGCACTATCAATATAACGGCGACTGGATGCGCGAGACGCTGAAAAAATTCGGACTATGAACAAGAGCGACAAAATATACGTGGCCGGACACAACGGCCTTGTCGGTTCGGCGGTATGCCGCCGTCTGGCGGCCGCCGGCTTCACCGATGTCATCACGCGTTCCCGCGCGGAACTCGACCTGTGCGACCAGAACCACGTCCGCGCGTTTTTCGACAGAGAACGGCCGAAGTACGTATTTTTGGCCGCGGCCAAGGTCGGGGGTGTTTACGCAAACGACACCTATCGCGCCGATTTCATTTACGAAAATCTGATGATACAAAGCAACGTAATTCATCAGGCGTTCGTGCACGAAACGTCAAAACTCCTGTTTTTCAGCTCCGCGGATATGTATCCCAAAAACTGCCCCCAGCCGGCCAAAGAGGAGTATCTTTTCGGCGGGCCGCTTGAACCGACCTGCGAGCCGTTCGCGGTGGCGAAACTCGCCGGCGCCCAAATGTGCGAGTCGTACAACCGTCAATACGGAACGGATTTTACGGTGGCGATCGCCCCCAATGTCTATGGACCGCATCAACGCTACGACTCTCTTAACGCGCAGGTGGTTCCCTCTCTGTTAAAGAAATTCTACGAGGCGAAAGCGTCCTCCTCGGACGAAGTTGTCATTTGGGGCGCCGGCGGCGCTCAGAGAGATTTTCTGTATTCCGACGATCTGGCCGACGCGGCGATATTTATTATGAAGGAAAGCGGCGCTCCTGATTTTTTTAATGTAGGCACGGGAAGCGGTTATACCATTGCCCAAGTGGCCGAGGCGATAAAAAAAGCCGTGGGATACGGCGGCAGAATTGTTTTTGACAAAACCAAGCCGGAAGGGGCGGTCAGGAAACTTTTGGATGTATCAAAGATTACGGATCTCGGATGGAAAGCCGGCGCTTCGCTGGAAGCCGGCCTTGCGGCGACTTACGATTCTTTCGTCGGGGAAATGAGCAGAAAAGAAGCCCGCGTCAGCATAGTGTGCAATATTTCCCTTAACCGAAAAGATTCGCAGGCGCTTAAAAAAATCCAAAAGGGGCGCGGGATTCCGTCGTCGGAAGCCGTTGAACAGGATTTCAGGAACAAGATAGTCATAAAGCCGTGGGGCCACGAATTTCTGGTTTTTGAAAACGAGGAGACATCGGTATGGTTTCTGCATCTTAAAAAAGGGCATTCCACGTCGATGCACTGCCATCCCGGCAAAAACACATCGCTGATAATTCTTTCCGGTAAAGCCATGAGCAGCACTTTTGAGTCGAGAAATTACCTCAAAGGCGGCGACGCCATAATAATAGAGAAAGGCGTATTCCACTTTACCAAAGTTCTTTCGGACGACGGATTGTGTATGTTTGAGATAGAATCTCCGCCGCTCAAGACCGACCTTGTGCGTCTTGAAGACCGCTACGGACGGGCCGAATTGGGATACGAGAGCGAGGCCGCTTCGTCGCCGGAGCGTCTTAGGGAATACGGTTATTTTCATTTTGAAGATACGCCGCCGCAAAAACGTTTCGCCCATGCCGACGACAGATTTACCGCCGAGTTTGAAGTATTTGCCGATGCGAAAGATTTTCAGGACCATTTCAAGATAGACGACCTCGGCTGTCTCTACACTTCCTGCCGCGGCAATATTGTCGGCGCCGACGGCAAGACGCTTTTGGCGTCCGGCGGAACCCAGAAGGCCGACGTTCTTTTTAACGCGGGAAATATGAGCGTTACGGGGCGCACTGTAATTCTTAAGACCTCCACACGGGACAGACAACTGTGAAAAAAACCGCGCCCGCGCCGGCGGAAAATTACGCTTTTATAATGTCGCCGTCGGACAATGTCGCCGTAGCCGGAAAGGATATTCCGGCGGGGACGGCTATGTCCTTCGGCTCCCGATGTTTTTCCGCGCGGCGCCGCGTTCCGTCGGGCGCGGTATTCGCGCTGTCCGACATCGGCCGCCGCGAAGCCGTTACGCAGTACGGGTACCCGTTCGGCGTGTCGTCGGGCATAAAGGCCGGCGAAGTAGTTGCCGCCGGCGACGTCCTGTCGTCGGACGCGGACATCAAAAAGGAAGCCGCGCGAGCCATCGGCGCTTTGGCGGGCCGACGTCATAAAACTGCGCCGCGGGCGGCAAGGCCGTCGCCGCTTTCGTTTGAAGGTTACAAGAGGCCCGGCGGCGCGGCGGGCACAAGAAACTACTATCTGGTGATTCCCGCGTCTATGTGCGCGGCCGACGTCGCATCCAGAATAGCGCTCGCCGCCGACGAAAGGACATCGGGCGCGGCGCGCCTCGACGGTGTTGTCGCAGCCGCTCACACCGAGGGCTGCGGCTCAAGCGACGGAATCATCATAGAGCGGCTGCTATCCACGCTTAAAAATACGGCGCTTCACCCGAATGTGGGCGGCGTTCTGATAGTGGAGCTTGGCTGCGAAAAAACGAACTTCAAGGATTATCGCGGTTTCTGGCGGTCGCTTATCGGTCACGGAAAACCCGTGGATTTTTTAAGCGTGCAGCGACTCGGCGGAACTTCGGGGGCCGTCGCGGCGGGATTAAAGATCGTCCGCAAACGTGTCGGACATATCTCGGCGGCGCGCAGGACACAATTGCCGCTTTCGTATCTGGTCGCGGGAACCGAATGCGGCGCGTCTGACGCTTTTTCGGGCGTGACGGCCAACCCGCTCATAGGCAAGGCCGTCGACGGGATAATAAGTCGCGGCGGTTCGGCTATTCTATCTGAAACGCCGGAGATGATAGGAGCGGAAAAATATCTTATGAGCCGTATGGCTTCCGCCGCCGTAGTGCGCAAGTTCGTCGGCGGAATGGAATATTACACTTCGCTGGCGCGGAAACTGGGCGTGTCGCTTTCGGGAAATTTTGTGCCGGGCAATATAGCCGGCGGGCTGATAAATCCGTCGGTGAAAAGTTTGGGAGCGGTGCAAAAAGGCGGATCGTCGACGGTGCGCGATTGCCTTGATTACGCGGAGCGCATAAAGAAAAAAGGTCTCAATATTATGACCGGTCCGGGAAACGATCTCGAATCGCTCACCGGTATGGCGGCTTCCGGCGCCAACATTTTCCTTTTTTCGACGGGGATGGGAGCCACGGAGGGACATATAACCGTTCCGTCGATAAGAATTACTTCCCGCACCGAGGTCTTCCGGAACCTTCGCGGCGATATGGATTTCGACGCGGGACGTCTTGCCGGCGGAAAAATATCGCCGGACGCGCTGGCCGCGGAGTTGTTGGATATGACTATATCCGTGGCTTCGGGCAAAAAAACGCGTTCAGAGCTGCTGAAAAAAAGAAGCTTTCAAATCTGGAGCGCCGGCAAACTGTCTCTTTAAAAGTTGTGTCAATTGAAAAACCATCTTTTCCCCCGTATGTCATTCCCGAATGTTTTTATCCCCGATAAAGACATTCGGGGACGAATCCACACTACGACGGAAACTCTGGATTCCCGCTTTCGCGGGAATGACGTGATAAGGGTTTTTCAATTGACTCAAGTTATGAAGACGATACAAAAAAGATACGACGCGGTTCTTTTCGATTTCGACGGAGTTATAGGGCGCACCATGTCGGATAATTACAGGGCGTGGAAGGGCGCTATGGCGTCGCGCGGCATACGGCTGGGAAGAACCGAATATCTGCTTTTGGAAGGAATGAGCGTTCGCGCGATTGCGGAGCATTTTCTTAAACTTCACCGCTCGGCCTTATCCGGCATCGACGGTCTGGCGCGTCTTAAAGAAAAACTTTATGCTTTGTCGGGTAAAAATATATCGATGTATCCCGGCGCTTTGCGGCTCGCCGGCGAGATTAAAAAGTCCGGCTATAAGCTCGGACTTGTCACGGGCGGCGGCGCGACCCGGATAGCGCGCGCTCTCGGAAAAAACGCGGCGCTCTTCGGCGCGATAGTAACCGCCGACGATGTCAAAAAGTGCAAACCGCATCCGGATCCTTATCTGGCAGCCGCCAAAATACTTTCGGTAAAACCATCGCGGTGTATCGCCGTGGAAAACGCTCCGCTGGGCATAGAGTCCGCGAAGCGTGCCGGAATGTTTTGCGTGGCGGTGACTTCGACTCTTGCCGGACGGTATTTGTCGGGCGCCGACGCTCTCATAGACGACGTGCGAAAACTCCGGCATATACTATCCGGCCCGAACGAATTTAAAAAAGGAAAACAAACATGAATCTCGACGGCAAGAAAATTTTCGTGGCGGGCGCGACCGGCTCCGTCGGTTCGGCCGTAATCCGCCATATTCTGGATACTTTTCCGTCGGCCGTCGTGCGCGCGTCTTGCAGAAAGACCGAGCCGTTTATAAAAGACGACCGTGTGGAATACACGCCCGCCGACCTCAGGGTTCTCGACGACTGCCGACGCGCCGCCTCCGGCTGCGATTGCGCCGTTATGGCCGCCTCCCACTCGGGCGGCTCCAAAGTTATGAGCAGCACGCCGCAGGATTTCGTCGAGGATAACACGGTTATGAACACCATGCTGTTCGAGGCGTTTTTCAGGGAGGGTGTCAAACGCGCGGTCTACATAGGCACGGCTACCGTCTATCAGGAGTCCGAAGGTTACATAAGCGAGGAGCAACTCGATATGAACACGGATCCGCACCCGTCGCATTTCGGCGTGGCGTGGGTTTCCAGATTTATCGAGAAACTCGGTCTGTTCTGGCATCGCCGGTCGGGAATCGAAGTAATAAATATCCGCGCGGCAAATATCTTCGGGCCGTATTCGAGTTTTAATCCGGAATCGTCGTATTTTATTCCGGCCATAATAAGAAAAGCCGCCTCAAAAATGGACCCTTTCGAGGTGTGGGGCTCTCCGGACGTTACAAGAGACGTAATATACTCGGCGGATTTTGCCGGCGCCGTGACCGAGCTTCTTAAAAAAGACGATATCAAGTTCGATGTGTTTAACGTCGGTTCGGGCGTTAAAACTACCGTCGGAGACGTAGTAAATTTCGCCCTGAAGCACACCGGCCATAAACCGTCAAAAATACACTACGATACGGGCAAACCTTCGGTCACCAAGTTCAGAGCGCTGGATATTTCCAAAATCAGCCGAATGACGTCCTGGCGTCCGGCGTTCAGTGTGGAAGAAGGGATCAAAAACACCGCCGCGTGGTGGGCGGACAACAAGGATTCGTGGACAAAATGAAAAAAAAGATTCTTGTTTGCGGCGCTTCCGGATTCATAGGAAGAAACGTCGCCGAGTATTTTGCGTCCCTCGGCGACAAATACGAAGTGCGGGGCACATATTTGAAATCTCCACCACCCGACGACTCCCGCATAGAAAAAGTGAAAGCCGACCTGACCGATAAAAACGACGTCGCCCGCGTTATGGACGGCGTCGACATAGTGATACAGGCGGCCGCCACGACGTCGGGAGCCAAAGATATCGTCGGTAAACCGTATTATCATGTCACGGACAACACGGTTATGAACGCGCTGATATTCCGCGAGGTGTTCGAGCGCAAAATCCCGCGAGTGGTTTTCTTCAGCTGCACCGTAATGTATCATTCGAGCGACACGCCGCTCAAGGAAACGGATTACGACCCTTCGCGGCCGATTTATCCCGCTTATTTCGGCGGGGCGTGGATGAAACTTTACAATGAAAAGATGTGCGAGTTTTACGCGGGCATAAGCGATACGCGCTACACCGTAATAAGACATTCTAATATTTACGGGCCCCACGATAAGTACGATTTGGATCGTTCGCACGTTTTCGGCGCCACGGTGACCAAAGTAATGGCCGCGCCCGACGGCGGGAACATTGCGGTGTGGGGCGACGGTTCCGAAGCCCGCGACCTTCTCTACGTTTCGGACATCGTTTCGTTCGTGGAAGCCGCGCTGGAAAAACAGGAATCGAAATTCGAGATTTTCAACGCCGGCGGCTCGAAAGCCGTCAGCGTTAAAGAGATTGTTTCTGAAATCATCGCTCATTCGGGAAAGAAAATCGGCGTTACGCACGATTTGAGCAAGCCCGCCATAAAAACGAATCTGTGCCTCGACACATCGAAGGCGCGCGGTATGCTGGGATGGCATCCCAAAGTTTCTCTCGACGAAGGCATTAAAAAAACTCTGGCATGGCACAAAAAAAAGTTCGGAAAATGACTATCGCAAAACTTTCAAACAGGCGTATAAAACGCGCGGGGCGCAAGCCGCCGCCGGCCGGCGCCGCGTGGAAAATTCTTTCGGAAAAAAAGCTTTTTGAAACGCCCGATGCCCGCGTATCGGTCTTTGTGCAGAAAGTCCGCCTGCCCGACGGAAGGGTCGTGGACGATTATTATCAGGTAAAGTTTCCCGAAGCCGCCGTGATAGTGGCGCGCACCAAAGCCGGCAAAATTATTTTTTTAAAGCAGTACTTGCACGGTTTCAGACAAAGCGGGACCGTGCTTCCGGCCGGACAGGTTGCGCCGGGAGAGCCGCCCCGTCGGGCGGCCGAGCGTGAATTAATGGAAGAGACGGGTTACACGTCCCGACGCTGGACGTCGATGGGAAGCATAGTCCCGCACACCAACCAGGGCTGCGGAAGGGTTTATTTTTTCTTCGCCGACGGCGCGGAGCCCGTCGCGCGTCCCTGTTCGGGCGATCTGGAAGTTGCGCAGGTGATATTTATGCGTCCTGACGAAATTCTTGCCGCGCTTCGCGGAGGCCGCGCGAAAATGTCCATGGGAACCATAACCGCGCTGGTTCTTGCCGGCGCGCTCGGCGGAACAGTTTCAAAGAAAGGCCGGAATATATGCTGAAAATAGGATTTATATTTCCCAGCAGCGATTATCTGCACGACCCTTTTCGCGGCGACCCGCACACTCATTTTCAGATTCTTACGGTTTTACAGAAGGAACTGGGGTCGTCGGTAAAAGCATCTCTGATAGACCTTCGGGGCATAGATAAAAAGTTCGCGCTGTATCATATACCCGAATGCGATATTTATCTTCATTCGGTTTACACGCTTGATTTCCGGGAGCAAAAAAGCATTGTCTCCGCGCTGCGCGGCCGGTATCCGTCGGCCAAACATATCGCCGGCGGACCTCACGCGGCGGTCTTTCAGGAAGAGTGTCTTAAAATATTCGATTCGCTCATAATCGGGGACGGCGAAGATACGGTCGTGAAAGCGGCGCGGGACGTAATGTCGTCGACGCTGAAGAAAAAATATGCGCAGGAAATCCCCGTGGACATTAATCTTTATCCGTACCCGAAGAGACATTTCCTTCCGGAGTCGGCGGTGGCAAGGAAGGGTCTGCTTACGCTTAAAGACGACCGTTCGCTCGATGAACTGTTAACGACGACCGTTATATTCAGCCGCGGTTGTCCGTATAACTGTTATTTTTGCGCCATGCCCGCGCTGAAAAAATACAGCCCCGGCATAAGGTTCAAAAAACCCGAACTTGTGGCCGAAGAAATCGAATATCTTAAGAGGGAGTACGCAATAGGCGGTATCAGTTTGCTCGACGAACTTTCGTTTCCGACCGCGCCCGGCAAGGCATTGCCCTATATCGAAGCCATAGGCCGCACGGGTATAAAATGGAAAGCCCAGTGCCGCGTCGACGGAGTAACGCCCGAAATCGCCCGCGCCTTGCGCGCCGCGGGATGCGTTATAATGTGTCTGGGCATAGAAAGCGTGTGGCAGGATTCTCTCGACAGAATAAACAAAAAAATAAACATAAAAAAAACAATGGAGTCCATACGCCTGCTCAAAGAAAACGGAATCGAGACCAGGGTTTATATGATAATGGGGCTTCCGGGCGAGCCCGATGATATTGTGGATCGCACGTGGAATTTCATCAAAGAAACTTCGCCGGATCTGGTGTATATGTGTCTTTTGACGGTACGGCCCGGCACAAGGATGTACGAAAACCCGTCGGAGTTCGGATTTAAGTGCGTAACCACCGACTGGGACAGGACAATGCATCTGTTCGGAAGATACGAGGACGAAAAACCCACACTGACGTTTGAATACGACGAAACTACACCATGGGGCAAAGGCATGAGCGCCGAAAAAATCACGGCGAATTATGTTGAGCTGCAGAGACGTCTGGTTGAAGCCGGCCTTGCGCGAAGATAGACGACAGACGGCTATCCGCCGGTAAATATAAATTAATGAAAATACTTCTTATCCATCCTCCGGTTCCGCTGAGCTACTATAACAGGGAGTTCTATCCTCCGTCGGGGCTTATGTATTTGGCATCGTCTCTTATCAAGAACGGAGACGAAGTCGCGATACTTGACCTCAGGACGTTTCAGAAGAACGGCGAGCCGCAAAATTCCGACGAGTTCAGAAAGCATTATGGCAATATCATAATCGAACGCGCCTCGTCTTTCAAGCCGGATATATTCGGAATGGGTTGTCTTTATTCGGGGCAGTTTCCGGACGTGCTGGCGTTTTCCGAGACGATAAAACTCCGCTTTCCCTCCGCGCCCGTCGTCGCGGGCGGCATACATCCGACCATCTATCCGGAGGAAATAATATCCGAATGTCCTTCGATTGACTATCTGATTCTGGGGGAGGGGGAGGAAAGTTTCAGGGATTTGGTAAACGCCCTGAAAGCCGGCCGGCCCGGCGACATAGAAAAAATCGACGGATGCGCTTATCGCAAAGACGGCCGCGGCGCGGTAAATCCCAAGACACGTTTTATCGACGATCTTGACGCCCTTGCGTTTCCGGCTTACGACCTTATCGACATCAGGGACTATTACGTCGACACTTCGGCCTGGCTCAATCCCAAAAATCTGCCCATAAAAACTTCTCTGCCGATAATAACGAGCAGGAGTTGTCCAAACAGGTGTCCCTTCTGCTCCATGTACAAGGCCATGGGACCCCGCTGGAGAGCGCGCACTCCGGCGAATGTGGTCGACGAAATAGAATATCTCTACAAAAAATACGATCACAGACATTTCTCTTTTATGGACGACAATATGACGTTCAAAAAATCGCACATGATGGAGATTTGCCGTCAGATACTTTCCCGCGGAATGGACATCGAATTTGAGACGCCCAACGGGCTGGCGATAAACTCCCTCGACGAAGAACTGCTGAACGCGATGGTCTCGGCCGGCCTTACCAGGATTTCGCTGGCGATAGAGAGCGGATCCGATTATATCCGCAACGAAGTAATGAAAAAAAATCTCAGCCACGAAAAAATATTCGAAATAATCCGCCTGACCGGCAAACATAAGCATCTCTACGTCAGAGTTTTCTTCGTGATAGGTATGCCCGAAGAGACCCGCCAATCGTTGGACGAGACGTACGAAATGATAAAAGAAATCGACGCTGACAGGGTATACATACACAATCTGGTGCCTTTTCCGGGCACGAGGGTGTTCGAGCAGGCCGTAAGAGACAATCTGCTCATCGACGTAGATACCACGGCGATGTACCGTTCCGATGCGTTGTTCATCACGAATTTCGACAGATTTTTCATTAAGCCCTACGGGTTGACCGTCGATGAACTGCGCGATTTTAGAAAACGTTGCGACGCGCTGTTGGCCGCAAGAGCCAAGAAATGACCAATAAACTCTCGTCTCTCGATCCCGCCGTTATAAACAAATACGGCGTTTACGCGTTCGACTATATCGAGTATCCGCACAAGAGTTTCTGGTCGAATGATTTCGGCGACGCGGCTTTTCGCGGCGCTCTGGTCGAAAGCTTCCCGCGCGGAGGCGGCGCCTCGACGGCGCTTTACGTCCACATACCATTTTGCCCGCAAAAATGTTCTTTCTGCATTTGCCACGCCGATGTCACTTCCGACCACGGTCGCATCCGCAGATACCTTACGGATTCGCTCTATCCGGAATTAAAATTGCTTTCGGATTTCATATCGGATTGCGGTCTCGCTCCGGGTATCCGCGAAATCTATGTGGGCGGCGGTTCGCCGACGATGCTGGAAGAAAAAGATTTCGAGGGGCTGCTGGAGCGCATAAGGCCGCTGGCCCCGCCGGAAAATATCGCGGATTTCAACATAGAAGTCGACCCGCGCCGCGTGCCGCCCGAAAGAATGAGCTTCTACATATCCAGAGGCGTCAACAGAATGTCGTTCGGCATACAGGATTTCGACCCCGCCGTTCAAAGAGCGGTCAACAGAATCCAGCCGCCCGGACTTATAGAAAAACTCCTGACGCCCGACGTCAGGGCAAAACTTGAAAGTATTAACTTCGATGTGCTTTGCGGGCTGCCCGGCCAAACGGAAGCCGGCATAGTCGTCACGATGAAAAAAGTGGTCGAACTTTCGCCGGACAGAATATCGTTCGCTTTTATGCACTACGCGCCGAAGAACGCGAAACATCAGTTGATGATGAAAGTCGAAGATATTCCGGATTTTTTCACAAAGAGAAAACTTTTCGCCGCCGCGATCGAAGTCATTGAGGACGCCGGATACGTTCGCACCGGCTTTGAGCATTTCGCAAAAGCCCACGACGCCGTGGCTATGGCCGTCGCCGCGGGCCGCGCCACTTATAATTCTCTGGGCGCCACGAGCGGGCGCAGCGCGGATATGCTGGGCGTGGGACGCCACAGTTACAGCGCCGTCGGCGATTATTATTTTCAAAACGTTTATGAGCAGGAAAAATACGAGTCGGAGTTAAGGTTGTCGAAATTTCCCAAGTTCAGAGGATTCCGTCTTAACGCCGACGATAAAATCAGAAGAAACGTAATAAAAAATCTGCGGACATATTTTTATATCGATATCGCCGAGGAAGAAAAAAATTCGGGCGTTGATTTCGCAAGATACTTCGCAAAGGAACTCGCCGAACTTGGCGGATTCGCTTCGGACGGACTTCTTGAAATGTCTCCGGGCAGAATTACATTGAGCGAAATCGGCAAATATTTCGCGCCGCAGGTGTGCCGCGTATTCGACAAATACGCCGCCTCCGGCGTCGACAAATAATTATGGCCAAATACAAAGTCGCCCTGGCGCAAATCAGCAACAGCTTTTCCGGCCAGAATTATCTGCCCTATTCGGCGGGTATTCTGGCGGCTTACGCCAAAAAATATATTTCCGACGCCGCTAAGTACGAATTTTCCATACCTCTTTATAAACGAATGCCCGTGGCGCCGGCGGTTGATTCTTTTCGGACGGCAGATCTGGTTTTTTTCAGCGCGTATACGTGGAACATAAATCTATCCCTTGCCATAGCCGAAAAGCTCAAGTCCGTCCGCAAACAAACTCTTATAGTTTTCGGCGGGCCGGAAGTCCCCGAGCGCGGGGCGGCGGAATTTCTTAAAAAAAATCCTTTCATCGATCTTCTTGTTTTCGGCGAGGGAGAAAGGCCGTTTTTGAAAATACTTGAAACTTACCCCGTCATGGACTTCGCCGATGTCCCGTCGACGGGGTATTATTCGGGCGGCCGGTACACCGCGATGCCGAAATGCCCCAGAATAGGCGACCTCGGCGAGATACCGTCGCCTTATATTTCCGGAGCTTTCGATGATCTTATGAGGGCAAATCCGTCGGAAAACTGGGTCGCTTTGTGGGAGACCAACAGAGGATGTCCGTTCTCCTGCTCCTATTGCGTTTGGGGCGCCTACGATCAGAATAAAGTTTATTTCCGCGATATCCGGGAGTTGAAGGAAGAGATGGACTGGTTCTCGAAAAATAAAATAGAGTTTATTTTCTGCTGCGACGCCAATTTCGGCATCGCCGCCAGGGACATGGATATTGTCCGGATGGCCGCGGAAAACAAGGAGAAATACGGTTATCCGCGGGCGTTTTCCGTGCAGAATACGAAAAACTCCACGACCAGGATTTTCGACATATACCGCGCCATGTCCGGGGCGGGACTCAATAAAGGAGTTTCACTGGCGCTGCAGTCGGTTAATCCGGCGACTCTCGAAAGCGTGCGCCGCAAGAATATCTCGACGGAAACTTTTTACGAGCTCCAGACGATATTCAATCGCGCCGGCATAGAAAGTTTTACCGATGTCATACTGCCGCTGCCTTTGGAAACTTACGACACTTTTTCAAGCGGCGTGGCGGCGATTATCGCCAACGGCCAGCACGGCAGGATACAATTCAATAATCTCTCGGTTCTGACCAACTCCGAAATGGACGACCCCGAATACCAAAAAAAATACGGAATCGAAACTGTCGGTGTCAAGCTGGTCAATATACACGGAAGTATTGTCGACGATGAAATCGCCGAAACGCAAAAACTCGTCATTGCCACGTCGTCCATGCCGCCGCGGGATTGGGCGCGCGCCAGGGTTTTTGCGTGGATGACGGCTTTTCTGTACTTCAACAAAACCTTGCAGGTTCCGATGGCCGTTCTTAATAACGTCTACGGAACCGGCCATCGCGAAACAATAGAAAAATTTCTCGCCGTCGGCGGGGAATATCCGATAATATACGCGCTGAAAGAGAAATTTTTCCTGAAAGCCGAAGCCATTCAGAAGGGTGAATCTGAATTTTGCGAATCAACCGAGTGGCTCAATATATGGTGGCCCGCCGACGAGTTGGCATTTGTGGAACTTTGCGCCGGCGGTAATTTGGAGGGCTTTTACGCGGAGGCCGAAGCGCTTCTGGGCGATTTAATGAAATCGCGCGGCGACGCCGGCTTCGAGACGATTTTGGCGGAAAGCGTTCTGCTCAACAAGAATCTGATAAAAATGCCGTTTAATAAAACCGGCCTGGATTTAAAACTTTCGTACAATGTCCGGGAGATTTACGCCTCGGCGCTCGCCGGCGGAAAGACATCGCCGCGGAAGGGCGATTTTCGCTGTCGCGTGGACAGAACAAGCGCCGGATGGACTTCGTGGGAGGATTGGTGCCGCGAAGTCGTTTGGTACGGCAACAAAAGAGGAGCGTACCTTTATTCATGCAAGGACATCGACTGAAAAATAAAGTAGCCGTCATAACAGGCGGCGCCGGGGGCATCGGCCGCCTCGTCGCGAAATATTTCCTCGACGAAGGCGCGTCGGTTGTCGCTGCCGATATAAACCGGCGGGCGCTCGCGGCCGTCGGTAAAGAATTCGCCGGAGCTTACGGGGGAAAGTTCGCCGCCGTTAAAACCGACGTTACCCGAAAGGCGGATGTCGCGCGTTTGGCCTTCGCTGTCCATAAAAAGTTCGGTCCGGCTGACATACTCGTAAACGCCTCCGCCGTCCAGAAGCCCATCGGACCCGTAAAAGACACTGACGCGCGCGCGTGGCAATCGACGCTGGTTACCAACGTAATGGGTACCGTCATCTGCTGTAAACATTTTTTACCGTCGATGATTTCGCGGCGGAGCGGCAAGATAATCAATTTTTCCGGAGGCGGCGCGACATTCCCGCGGGTGAATTTTTCCGCCTACGCCTGCTCCAAAGCGGCGATAGTGCGATTTACGGAAATCCTCGCCGAGGAAGTCGGGCCGCACGGCGTAGAAGTCAACGCCGTGTCGCCGGGGCCGGTTTACACCGGAATGCTCGAAGATATTATCCGCGCGGGAAAAAAATCCGGCGCCTCCGATTTAGCGGCCGCGCTCAATATTAAAAAAATGCGGCGGAAAGACGCGTACTCGGGCAAATCCTCCGCGTTGTTGTCGGTTTTTCTGGCCTCCGACCGGTCGGACGGCATTACGGGAAAATTAATCAGCGCCGTATGGGACGACTGGAAGAATTTGCCGCGGCGTAAGGCCGGACTTGCGAAGTCCGCTCTCTACACTCTGCGCCGCGTCGACGGAGTAAATATAAAAGAGGCCCGCCGCGGCCGACGTTGAACGCGCCGCCGGATATAATGGAAAATCTGAAAGTATTGATTATCGCGCATGTCGCAGGCGGCGGATACGTGCGCACCACCGATAATTTTGTGCGCACGGCCGGAGGTCTCGGAGCTCTTTTTATTAACCACACCGAAGTTTATCGCGAGCGTGGATTCCGCGGGACAAAAGAGTATATCGAGGGTTTTATCGGGGATAATAAGGTCAACTGCGTTATATACATGCCCAGCACCTTTGAATTTTATTTCGACGTCGGTTTCTTCGAGCATATCAGAAAAACCTGTTTTACCGTTATGGTTGCCGGCGAAATAGAGACCGATTACGAGTCGCGCACGGCCTATTACGCCCAGGCGATGGATTTGGTGCTTCTTCCGAACTTCACTTCGGTCGCGGCCCTCGGCCAGATAGGCGTCGATTCGATGCCGTATTGGGGCTGGTATTCCCCCGATAATTACGCTTCCTCCGCACCTTCGACCAAGACCATCGACGTTTCTTTTCTGGGGCAGTTAAAGGAAAAACACGGCAGACAGGCCCTGATAAACCACCTGGTTTCTGACGGTATCAAGGTCGAAACATTCGGGCCCGATTCCCCCGGCGGCGTTATAACGCAAGAGGATAAAATACGGATTTACAAAGAGACAAAAATCAACCTGAATCTCGCCGGTGTAAACAGAAAGACACGGCTTACGGGTTCCCGTGGAATACATCGCCGCGCGAAGCAGTTTAAGACAAATCTTTTCGAGGCCGCATTTTGCGGCGGCTTCGTGCTTTCCGAATACGTGCCCGGCACGGAAAATCTTTTTGAAATAGGAAAGGAAATAGACGTTTTCCGCGATAAGCCGGAATTGTCGCGTAAGGTAAAATATTATCTGTCTCACGACGAAGAAAGGGAAGCTATGGCCGCAAGCGCGCGCGTTCGCGCCCTGAAAGAAAGAAAATTCAACGTGGCGAACGCGGTGTCAGATTTATTCGAGACCCTCGATGGATTGAGAAAAAAGAAAAAATACGAGCCGTCCGCGATATATCTGGATCCGGAATTTCTCACCAACTACACGACTTACAGATTATGGCCCATAGCCGGTTTCATAAAGTCCGGCAAGTGGATGCACGCGCTGGAAGAATTAAAAATTATCGCCGGGCGTCCGATTCTCGACCTTTATCAGATAAGAATATTTTTGATAGAAGAAATACTCGACAAGTTTCCGGCCGTAAAGACGCTGATGAAAAAAATATTCGAACGTAGCGGAAAATGACGCGCGTTTGCAAATATTTTGCCTCTGTCGGCTGAATCCGCCGACGCCGGCAAGTTTCCAAAGGAGAAAATTAATTTATGAAATCCGGGCGCAAGTCGTTCTTAGAGAAAAAATCCGCGTGGGTCAGAAGAGAGGTTCTTTCGATTCACCGGACGGCCAAGGAGCCCCGCCTGTCATCGTCGCTTTCCTGCGTGGAGATATTCGTCGCGTTGTATTACGGCGGAGTCGTCAAGTATGACCCGTCGGATCTGAAGTGGGAAAAACGCGACAGAATGATAGTAAGCAAGGGCCACGGCGGCATACCTCTTTATCCCATATTCGCGGATCTGGGGTTTTTCCACAAGAAAGAGTTGAAGCAAGTATGCCGCAAGGATGCTCTGCTCGGTTCGATGCCCGATCCCAATATCCCGGGTTTTGAGACGATAAACGGTTCGTTGGGGCACGGTCTCGGCGTTGCCTGCGGAATGGCATTGGCGCTTAAAAGAACTAAAAACTCCGCGGAAATTTTTGTGCTGCTCGGCGACGGCGAACTCTACGAGGGTTCCGTATGGGAGGCAATAATGTTTGCGGCGCACCGCCGTCTCGATAATCTTACCGTCATAGTCGACAATAACAAGGTCTGTATGCTCGGCCGCTGCCGGAATATTTTGAATTTAGAGCCGCTTGAAAAGAAATTCGAGGTTTTCGGGTGGGATACCGTCTCGGCCGACGGTCACGACGCCTCGCGGCTTGCGGACATCCTGAAAAAGTTGAAAAAACAAAAAAGGGGCAAACCCAAAATCATCGTGGCCGATACGGTAAAGGGCAAGGGTGTGCCGGTTTTGGAAAGGGACGCGTTGAGCCACATAAAGACCCTGACGGACGAGCAAGTCGATGCGACCATCAGGGGGATGAAATGAAAATTCGGCACAAGTACATAAGAGACGCTTTCATAGAAACTATTTACCGCAGAATGAAAAAGGACGGTTCCATTTTTTTTCTGTGCGCCGATTTCGGCTCGCCTGTGCTCGATAAGGTCAGAGCCGAAATGTCCGGCAATTTCATCAATGTGGGCATAGCCGAGCAGAATTTAATAAACGTTTCCGTCGGTCTTGCCATGGAAGGGTTCAGCGTATATTCTTACGCCATAGCGCCCTTTCTTACGATGAGAGCGTATGAACAGATTAGAAACAATATGTCTCTTCTGGCGCAGACCGGTGTCGACGTAAACGTGAATCTTATGGGCGTCGGCGCGGGACTCAGTTACGACGTATCCGGCCCGACGCATCATTGCCTCGAAGATATCGCAATAATGCGCGCGCTTCCCAATATAATGGTTTTTTCTCCGTGCGATACGCTTACGGCCGAAAAGTTCGCGGATTATTCCGTAAGAATCAAAAAACCGAAATACATAAGGATAGACGGCAAGCCGCTTCCGGCGGTATATACCGGCTCTTCCGATATCAAATTTGAAGTGGGTTTCAGTGAAATAAAAAAAGGACGCGATATATGCGTGGTATCCACCGGATATATGACGCACAGAGCGCTTGAGGCCGCGGCCGCTCTTGAGTCCGACGGAATATCCGCCGGCGTGGTCGATGTGTTTATGCTGAAATCTCCCGACGAGGGTATGTTATGCCGCGCCCTGAGAAAATACAGGGCCGTAATCAGCGTCGAAGAGGGTTTCGCCGGCAAGGGCGGGCTCGACGGTCTGGTATCCGGTGTCATGCGCGCGCGCGGTTTCTGCGCGCCGTTCGACGGAATGGGTTTCGGCGATTCTTACGTTTTTACCGTCGGCAGCAGAGAATACCTGCACAGGATTTCCGGCCTTGATACGCGGAGCATCGTCCGACGGTCCAAGGCGCTGCTGAGGCGCAATAAATGAAGACCTCGTATTTTAAGGATCAAACCGCGCTTTTTCTTCATACCGACCCGCGAAGCGAATATACCGGGTTTCTTTGCGAGCGCCTCGGTCCGTTGTTCCGGTCGGCGAGGTCTTTTGATTACGCGGAACACGCCATGAAATCCGGCGTCCCTTCGACTGTCCGTCGCGTAAAGGAATTGTCCGCCGCCGCCGACGTCATATTTGTTTTTAAGTATCCGACGGATTTTTACCTGCCGCCGGAGTTTTTTGCGGACGTTGAGGCAAAGTCAAAAGTTATATTTTGGCACGGAGACGATGAAATATATTTTGAGAATTGCCACAGGTACTACGCGCAGACGGCGTCGGCCATGGTGACCAACGATTATTCCGCGGTGTTCGCTTATCGCAAGCTGGGAATACCGGCGGTTTTTTTTCACGAGGCGCGCGACGAGGCGACGTTCCGTCCGCCGGAAGGCGTTTGCCGGGACATCGACGTAAGTTTCGTGGGAAATTGTCTTAAGGGCGGCCGCCGCCGCTATTTGGATTTACTGGCCGCGCGCGGAGTGGCTGTGCAGGCCTTCGGCCGCGGCACGGCAAACGGCTATTTGGATCAGAAGCAAATGGCGAATATTTTTTCCAGAAGCAGGATTTCTCTGAACTTTACCCGCATCGACGAGCCCGACTGGATTTCCGCCGGCGATCCTCTTCATTCGAGAATCCGCCAAAGCAAAGGCCGCCCTGTCGAGATAGTCATGGGCGGCGCCCTCTGTCTGTCCGAGCGCGCGCCGTTCCTCGGCGAAATGTTCGACATCGGCGGCGAAATCGACATATTTGACGACGAGCGTGAACTTGCGGCAAAAGTCGACAAATATCTGGCCGACGAACGGCTGCGCGGCGAAATGGCTCTTGCGGCTCACCGTCGCGCGCTGAAACACTACACCGCTTCCGAAAGCATCCCCGACGTTTTATGCGAGCTTGAAAAAATATTTGCCGCCGCTCCGGCGCGCCTGCCCTCTCTCCCGCCCGTATTTTTAAGCGCGGGATTCAAATCCAGAGAAATTAACGGCCTGACGTTTACCGCGCTCGCCCTTCTTTCAAAAGGCAGATTCGCAGCCGCGCTCTCGACGGCGCCGTCGCTTTTCCGCCGAGGTCTTTGCGCGTTTGCGGCGGGCGTATGGGGCGGAGTTACACGTTCCCTAAAACTTGTCGCTTCACGGATCGGGAGCGCGAAATGACGGACATAAAGGATATGAGCGCTCTTGTCTTATGCGGCGGTTTGGGAACGCGCCTCAGAGAGGTCGTCAGCGATGTGCCCAAACCTATGGCTCCCGTCGGAGGAATGCCGTTTTTGGATTTTGTTCTGGACTATCTGGGCGGCTACGGCGTAAAAAAAATAGCGCTGGCCAGCGGATATAAATCGGAAGTGGTAAGAGATTACTACCGGAAAAATCCGCGGGGTTTCAAAATAGAGTTTTCGGAAGAAATCGAACCGCTCGGCACGGCGGGGGCCGTCGCGGCCGCCAAAGACAAGATAAAGAGCGACCCGTTTTTCGTCTTAAACGGCGATTCGCTCTGCCGCGCGGATCTTGCCGCGATGCTGGATTTTCATAACGGCAAACGCGCCGCGGCGACAATAGCGGTGGCTCCGCCGCCCGACGGCGCGGCCGATTACGGCGCCGTGACTCTCGACGCAGACGACCGGGTAATCTCTTTTAATGAAAAATCCGCCGCAGGGCTTTCCCCCGGAGTAAACGCGGGCATCTATATTTTCGGCGGAGAAATATTCGGGCTGATTCCGTCCGGGCGCTCGTCGTCGCTTGAAAAAGAGATTTTTCCCGCGATGAAAAATATTTACGGATTCCGCACGGATGCCGTTCTTGCGGATATAGGGACCAAAGAAAGATTTCTGGCGGCGCGGAAGAATCTGGCGCCGCGCTATAAACAGGAGAAATGATGCGTTATCCATTCGGCACCATCAGTATCACGGAAAAATCCAAAAAACTTATAGCGGAAGCGCTCGACGCCGCCCGTCTTTCCGGCGGGCGTTATGTCAGAGAGTTTGAAAAGAAATTCGCCGCTCTCGTAGGAACCAAGGAAGCGGTGGCTATGTCGTCGGGCACCGACGCGGACGCTCTGGCGCTTGCCGTGCTTTATGATTTCGGCGCCAAAAGAGGCGATGAAATAATAATTCCGTCCCTGTCTTTTGCGGCATCAGGTAACGCTGTTCTTCAGGCGGGCTTCATTCCTAAGTTTGTGGACGTGGAAAGAACTACGCTGAATATCGACCCGTCTAAAATCGAAGCCGCAATCACGCCGAAAACACGGGCGGTAATGCCGGTTCACCTTATGGGCAAACCCGCCGAAATGGACACGATCACGGCGATAGCCCGCAAGCATAAACTTTACGTCATAGAAGACGCCGCGGAAGCGCAGAGCGCCAGGTATAAAGGAAAGGAAGTCGGCACGCTGGGAGATATGGCGGCGTTTAGTTTGTACATCGCGCATATAATTTCTACCGTCGAGGGCGGTGCCGTTACGACGAACAATCCCGAGTTCGCCGAGATACTCAGATCTCTGCGCGCTCACGGCCGCGCCTGCAAATGCGAAACCTGCGTTACCTCGTCGGCGCTCAAGCACTGCGAAAAGCGGTTCAAGTACGACACCGACGTAAGATTCGTTTTCGAGCGCATCGGATTTTCCGCCAAAATGAACGAACTGGAAGCCGCCGTCGGGCTGGGATATCTGGACATTTATCCCGATATTTACAAAAAACGCGCCGGGAATTACAAGTATCTTAAAGAACGTTTCAAACGTTTCGCGCCGCGGCTTGTAACAATAGAGCCGGGGCCTCACGATGTCCCCGCTCCCTATTGCTTTCCCATAATACTCTCGGAAGAAGCCGGTTTTTCAAGAGACGAATTTTCGGCGTATCTGGAAAGAAACGGCATCGACACGCGCTCGCTTTTTCTGTCTATGCCCACTCAGTGCGCGGGATTCGCTTTCCTCGGGCATAAACTCGGAGAATTTCCGGAGGCCGAGTTCATCGGAAAATCCGGGCTTCACGTGGGAGTTCATCAGGATATAACCGCCGCGCATATGGATTATCTTATAGAGATAACGGAGAAATTCCTTGGAACAAAATGACTCATCGGCCACAAACCGTAAAATAGCCAAGGCATCGGCCATTCTTATGGCCGCGAGCATCGCGGGACACGCCCTAAGCTTGGGCAAAGAAATGCTTGTCGCCAATTACTTCGGCATAACGCGCGCAATGGACGCCTATTACGCCGCGATGTCGGTGGTCAACTGGATAACTCCGATATTTGCGTCGCCCTTCGTTCTGATATTCACTCCGATATTCGCCAAATATAAAACTCTCGACAAAAAAGAGGCCGACATGCTGGCGGCCACGCTTATAAACGGCGTGCTTGCGGCGCTTGCCGTCGCGCTGATAGCGGTTTTTATTTTTTCCGATCATATAATGCGCTACGCTTTCAGCGGTTTCGATCCGTCGGCGCGTGTTCTTGCCTCAGGCCTGCTCAGGATACTCTGCGTTTCCACGCTATTCGGAGTTCTTGCCACCATCTGCACGGCCATACTCAACGTCAACGAACATTTTTTCTGGCCGTCGGTTTCCACGATGTTCGTGTCGCTCTCGACTATGGCTATGTTGTTTCTGTTTGCCAATACCAAAGGCGCTTACGTTTTTGCCTGGGGCATGCTCCTCGGACTTGTTCTGCAGTTTTTGTTTTTGGCGCCGCTGCTGCATCGTTACGGATACAGGCACAGTTTTGTGGCGGTCGTGGACCACGTTGAGATACGCAATGCCCTGAAAAGTTACGCCACGCTCAGCGCCATGGCCGTAATCGCCGGCGCCGGCGGGGTCGTCAACAGGGTTATGGCGGCCTGGCTTCCCACGGGGAGCATTTCCGCGCTCGGTTACGCCGACAAATTGGTTCAAGTTCCTCTGGTTATTTTTTCGGGCTCCGTAGTGACGGCGATATATCCGTATTTTTCGGGACAGATTGCCGGCAATAAAATGGAGGATATGAAACACACTCTTGCCATAAGTATAAGGATGGGGGGATTCATCTTCGCGCCCATAACGGCGCTTATGATGACGCTTTCGGCGCCGGTGGTGGCTCTGCTTTTTCAGCGCGGGGCATTCGACGCTTCGGCTACGGCGCTCACTTCGACCGTGCTGATTTTCTGCGCGTTTCAACTTTTTCCTGTTTACTCTCTGGCGGTCATGCAGCGGTTGGTTTTCGCGTTTCAGGACGTGGCCAGTGTGGCAAGAATTACGGCGGTCTCAATAGCGCTTACCATTGCGCTGAATTACATATTTATGAAGACGATAAATCCGCCGGCCGCGGGCATAGCGTTGTCCGGCGCGGTCGTCTGCGTGATTTCGGCGTTTCTTTATTCCGTCGTGCTGAAGAAGAGAATGAAAAATCTGCACGGTATTCTGATATTAAAATCGCTGGCCGCAATATCTCTGGCCGCCGCGGTTGCAGGCGCGGCCACGCGTTTGGCTTTCGGGTATCTTTCGACGATACAATATCAGGCCGTCGCCCCCGTCTTTGCCAAATCTTTTGTTATAGCGGCGTCCGCGTCCGTTGGCGTCGCGGTTTACGCGGTCGCTGCGGTAATCTTTAAATTTGAAGAGGCGCAAAAGGTCATAGCGGCCGTAAAATCCAAAATGTCGCGGCGAAAAGCGGGAATATAAAACTATGTGCGGGATAGCAGGTATACTCGATTATACGTCGGCCGGACGAGTGTCCGGTGCTGACGTAAAAAAAATCTGCGATGCGATGATCCATCGCGGCCCCGACGACGAAGGTTATCATCTGGGGCTTAGGGCCGCCGACGGCGGATACAAGGCCGGCATCGGGATGCGGCGGCTTGCCATCATAGATCTTGAAGGCGGCCGTCAGCCCATCTATAACGAGGATAAAAGCGTCGCGGTCGTCTTAAACGGCGAGATTTATAATTTTCACGAGTTAAGAAGCGAACTTGAAACCCGTCATCGTTTTTCCACAAAGACCGACACCGAAACTATAGCCCATCTCTATGAGGAAATGGGCGAAAAATGCGTCGAGCGGCTGCGCGGCATGTTCGCTTTCGCCGTATGGGACGAAAAAAGAAAAAAACTTTTTATCGCCCGCGACAGAATAGGAAAAAAACCGCTTTACTATATGTCGGGCGGAGGGCGTTTCGTCTTCGCCTCGGAGATTAGCGCCTGCCTCAAAGCGGCCTCCGCCGCGCCGACTGTCGACGCCGAGGCGCTGGATTCATATCTTACTTATCAATACGTGCCGCCGCCTCTTACGATTTACAAACAGATAAGAGCGCTGCTTCCGGCCACCACGCTTTCCGTAGAGGCCGACGGCAGGATGTCCTTCCGCGAATACTGGTTTCTCGATTTCCGGCCCAAGGTCAGCATTGACTTTCGCGAGGCATGCGCCGAAACCAGACGGCTGCTTGCCGAGGCCGTCCGCCTGCGTATGGTGTCCGATGTTCCTCTGGGCGCTTTCCTTTCCGGCGGCCAAGATTCAAGCATAGTCACGGGACTGATGAGCGAAGTTTCGGGCGCTCCCGTAAAAACATTTTCCATAGGTTTCGAGGACGAAGAGTATTCCGAGCTCGGTTACGCGCGCCTTGTCGCCGGACATTTCGGCACAGAGCATCACGAATATATACTCAAACCCGACTACTCCGCTCTTTTGCCGTCGATAGTAAAACATTACGGTCAGCCCTTCGCGGATTCTTCCGCCCTGCCGACATTTCTTGTCTCGCGCGAAACCAGAAAACACGTGACGGTGGCCTTAAACGGCGACGGCGGCGACGAGTTCTTCGGCGGGTATCTTCGTTATAAAGCCATGAAGTACGCCGGTCTTCTGGCCGGACCCGCGCGACTGTTCGGCGCCGGAAATTTTCGGCGACTTGCGTCCGTTTTACCGTCGATGAGCGGGACTCCGTTTGCGAAAACCGCCCGCTACGCCCGACGGCTCGCCGAATCGTTTGCCGAGCCCGCCGCCGTAAGAAACATCAACTGGCACTGCATATTTTCCGACGACGCCAAAAGCCGCATGTACACGGAAGATTTCGCGCGCGATCGCGCGGCCGGCGCGTTCGGCTATATGCGCGAAATATTCGACAGCGCACCCGCCGGAAACGACCTCGACAGGACTTTTTATACCGACGCTGTTTCCTATCTTCCCGGTTGTCTGCTTGTGAAAGTCGACATAGCTTCCATGGCCAACTCGCTCGAAGCCCGCAGTCCGTTTCTCGACCATAAAGTCATGGAGTTCGCGGCTTCTTTGCCGCCGTCGTGGAAACTCCGGGGGACGCAAACAAAATACATATTGAAAAAAACTTTCGGAGATTTCTTGCCGCCGGTCATAACTAACAGAGGCAAAATGGGTTTCGGCATACCCGTGCACAGGTGGTTTCGCGGCGAGTGGAAGGATTTATTCAGAGATACGGCGCTTTCCGTCCGCGCGCTGAAACGCGGATATTTCAGGGAAGCCGCCGTTAAAAATCTTTTCGACGAACATCTCTCCGGCCGGCGGGACCACGGCTACCGCCTTTGGTCTTTGTTGATGCTGGAAATGTGGCACAGAACTTATGTCGACGGCGAACGGCTTTGAGCGACTTTGAACCATCGGCGCGAAACGTTGCGCGCATAATGAAGGAGTGCAAATTGAAATTTACGCTGCTTGTCCCCACATTGAATGAAATCTACGGAATGAAAAACATAATGCCGTCGATAAAGAAAGAATGGTTTGAACAGATACTTGTAGTCGACGGCGGATCGACGGACGGCACTCCCGAGTGGGCGTTGAAGGAGGGTTATGAAGTCGTTGCGCAGAAGCGCGGCGGTCTGCGCCACGCCTATACCGAGGCGCTTGATTCCGTTCGCGGCGACGCCGTAATAACATTCAGTCCCGACGGCAATTCCATAGCGGAACTTCTGCCGGAACTTATGGCCAAAATGAGCGAAGGCGATTACGATATGGTGATAGTATCCAGATACGCCCCCGGCGCCAAAAGCGAAGACGATGATTTTCTGACGGGTTTCGGCAACTGGTTTTTTACCAAGTTGATAAATATAGTTCACGGCGGCAAATATACCGACATATTCGTTATGTACCGCGCATGGAAAAAAGAAATATTTTACTCCTTGAAACTGCACGAAGATTCATCCTACGCTTTTGAAGAGTCGCTGTTTTTTACCACGCTCGGGATAGAGCCGCTTTTGTGCATAAGGGCGTTGAAAAACAAACTTAAAATAGCCGAGATTCCGGGCAATGAGCCAAAAAGAATAGGCGGTACCAGAAAACTTCAGATATTCCAATGGGGCGCTTCTTACATTTGGCAGATATTCAGAGAACTTTTTATAAAGATATGACATTAGTGTGCCCCGCGCTCAAGTATTTTCAATATGATACCGTTCGTGAGGATTTCCGTGAAAGACGTTAAAAAAATACTTGCCGCTTCGATATTCTGCCTGTGGTGCGCGGCAGTTTACGCGTCCTATATTTCGACGGCGCTGAGATATTACGATGTCCGCGTCGCCGTGAATTCATTAAAGGAACGTCTGAAAATATGCCGCTGATACACATAGCCGTCGTTTCGTTTATATTCCTTGTCGCCGCCGCCGTCGGCGCGAAAATCTTCGACGCCGTTAAAATCTCTTTCGACGGCGAAGCCGAAAAATGGCTTTTTTCCGTTGCGGCGGGTCTTTTTGTCTTCGTCCATTTTACGGCGCTGACCGCCGCGGCGGGTTTGATAAATCGCGCGGTCATCGCGGCGTTTCTGGCCGCCTCGGCAATCGCGGCGCGGCGGGAACTTTCGGGACTTTTGCGCAAACTTTCGGATTTTGCTATGCGCGCCGCAGCCGGATGGCGGGCCGACGCCGCGCTCAAAGCGGTACTTCTTACCGCGGTTGTATTCAATTTTTTCTTCGCGTGCGCCCCCGTGACGGATTCCGACGCGCTGACGTATCACTTCAGTTTTCCCAAGATATTCCTTGCCGCCGGGCGTTTGACGGATATCCCCGATAATTTATTGTCGTATTTTCCGCTCAACGGACAGATGATGTATACGTTGTTTTTGTCGATGGGAAACGACATAACGGCCAAACTCGCCGGATATTCCTTCGGACTGCTGGCGGCGGTTATGGTGTATTTTTTTACCGCCCGTCGGGTAAATGCCGAAATGGCGCTTCCGGCCGCGGCGATATTCTACACAATGCCCGTAATGGTCAACGCCGCCGGAGTGGGGCAGATAGACACGATGTATCTTTGTTTTTCCTTTATGGGACTGTGGGCGCTTGTCAAATCCATAGACACCGGCGAGAGAAAATGGTTCTGGCTCTGCGCCGTCCTGACGGCCACGAGCGTTACGATAAAGATAAACAACGTGATGGCCGTCCCGCCGATAGCGGCCGCTTACATATTTTACGGATTGGTCGAAAGAAAGAAAAAAAACTTCGCGCCGGCGGTTGATTTGGGTGTCTTTGTCCTTATTTTCGCGGGGCTGATATGTCCGTGGCTTATAAGAAATATACGGCTGACGGGCCACCCGTTTCCGTTCATGAATTTACCTTTTATAAAGGCCCCGCCTCACGAAATGTATCTTGCCCACATGGTCTCGCATACCGACGGAATGACTCTTGCGCGTTTTGCGCGGGATATATGGTATTTTTTCCTCGGCTCTCCTGTGATACACCCGGGGCCCGTTCTGCTTATTTTCGCGGTTCCGGGATTTTTTATGCGCGGCAAGGGACGCGCGATGAATGTGATGAATTTTGCGGCCGTCTCGACCTTTCTTCTTCTCTATGCGGCCCTTCCGATGCTTAAAGTCGAAAGCAGATACCATCTGGTTACCCTGGCCGCGTTGTCGATATCGGCGGCTTACGGATTTTGCGCTTTTGAAAAATATTTCTCCGCGGTCAAACTTTCCCGAACGATTCTGGCCGCTATGCTCGCGTTATCATCGGTTTCTTTAAGCGTGTATTTCGGCGGCAAGCGTTTGCCTTTTGTGACGGGATTCCAGAGTCGCGAGAAATATCTCGACGGAAATTACGGCTACCACGGCGTTGTGCGCCCGGAATACAGGAGCGCGATGAAGTTCATAAATGAAAACGTCGGGCGGAACGGCAAGGCGGTTTTTCTGGGATATTATTTTGTCGATGCTTATTATTACAAGCCGCGCGTGGAAGCGGCGATGCCGTCTTTTCTGGGATTGACCTCGATGGCGGATGCGATGCGGATGCTCGACAAAAAAGGCGCCACACACATTGTTTTGATAAAATACTTCTATCGGGAAAATCCCGACGGAGCCGGATATCTCAATAGTTGGTCGGGCGCGCTTGATATTAAATGGGATATCGACAAGGCCCGCGCCGCCGGCTTCCTGCGGACGGTTTATTCGACGAAATCTTTTGAAGTATTACAAATCGCTTACGGAAAGGAAGGATAAAGTTGGCGTCATCTTTTATATTAACCGTTCGCCTCAGAAGAATTATCCTTGCGCTTATTGTGGCCGCAGGCCTGATTCTGCGTCTGGCGGGCGGCCTGCTTGTGCGGGAAAAAATAGTCCAAGGCGATTCGGCGCTGTATCAAAATTATGCCGAACTTATAACGGAGCGCCGCGCTCTTCCGTCGGAGTTCGCGCATCCGCCCGGATATCCTCTGTTTTTGTCCGCCGTAAAGAAACTTGCCGGCGGCGCCGCCCCGGTTGTGCCGACGGCGCAGGCGTTTATCTCGGCGGCGGCGATACTGCTTGTTTACCTGCTGGCTAAAAAGATTTTTCGCGTCGAATCCGCGGCGTTGTTTGCGGCGGCCATTGTCGCTGTCGATCCGTTTTTGGTGTACTTTTCGGCGCAGGTCGCCTCGGAGACATTGTTTTGCGCCTTTCTTTACGGGTCGATATATTTGTTGCACGAAAAGCTCTCTTCCGACGATAAACCGGTTTCGTTGGCTCTTGCCGCCGGAGTTCTTGCGGGCGCCGCGCTGTTGACGCGCGCGGCCGTATCGGGTTTTGTCGCGTTGATACCCGTGTCTTTATTCTTTTACGGGTTCAGCCGCAAAAAAGCCGTTGCGCTGGCCGTGTTCTTTGCGATTGTTGCCGTTATGATGTATCCGTGGATTCTCAGAAATCAAAAGGTCTACGGGCGCTTCGTGCCTCTTACGGTTCAAGCCGGATGGAATATGTGGGAGGCCTCGTGTCCGGCTCCGTACGACGCCGCGGCGATGGCGGACTGGATACAGGAAATGAAAACTGAGTCGGAGGGAATGAGTCCGACCGAAACAGACGACTACTTCAAACGGAAATTTTGGAGCGCCGCGACGGCGTCTCCGTCGGGATTCCTGAAAGCGGGCTTGATGCGATTCGCAAGATTCTGGCGGCTTTATCCGTATGACCCTTATCCGGCCGGCCACAAAATAATAAGCGTCTTATTTTTCGGCCCGCTTTTGATTTTGGCCGCCGCGGGAATTGTTCTGGCCGCCCTTGCCGGCAACAGACAGGCCGCCCTGCTTTATATTCTCGCCGCGTCTTCCGCCGTCGGAGCGTTTCTGTTTTGTCCGGCGGTGCGGTACCGGCTGTATCTTCATCCGGCTATGGCGATTTTCGCCGCTTACGCCGTTACGGTTTTTCTGAATAAAAATAAAAACGCCGGTGCGTAATTCTTTCGCGCGGCGCGATGCTTAAAGGCAATAATAATGTACATACTCGGTTTTAACTGCAATATCCACATGTCGGCCGCCGCCCTCATAAAGGACGGAAAACTCATAGCCGCCTGCGAAGAGGAAAGATTCGACCGAAAGAAATATTCGGGCGACTTTCCGCGCAACGCGATACTTTTTTGCTGCCGTCAGGCCGGGATAACTCCCGCCGAAATAGACGAGGCGGTTTTTTACATGAAACCGTGGCTGGGCATCGTCGAGCGCGCGGCCATTTTCGCAAAAAATTTTCCCGGGTCGCTTGCGACGTTCGGAAAACATAAGCACGAACGGGGAACTGTCGAAGTCGTTGCGGCAAATTTTCTTGTGCGCCGTCGTTTGAAAGAATTGGGTTTTCGCGGACGGTTTCGTTTTCTCGAACATCATCTCGCGCACGCCGCCTCGGCGTTTTTTGTCTCGCCTTTCGACGAGGCCGCCATATTGTCCGTTGATTTCGCCGGCGAGATCGTCGCCACGTACCTGGGCCGCGGCAGCCAAAATTCAATCCGCGGTTTGCGCCGCATAAATTATCCGGATTCGCTTGGGCTTTTCTACGGAGTGCTGACGGAATATCTGGGCTACCATATAAACGGCGATGAATACAAGGTGATGGGCCTGGCATCCTACGGCAAACCCGTTTTTGCTGACGTTTTCAGAAAAATGATGACTCTTTCGCCCGACGGCGGGATTAAAATGGATTTGTCGTATTTTCAGCATCACACCGGCAGCGATATTTTTTTCACGCAAAAATATGTCGACGCTCTGGGCGCGCCTCCCTGCCGCTCGGAGGACGACCTGGAAAATCAGGTGTATCGAGACATAGCCGCTTCGGGTCAGCTGGTTTTCCAGGAGGCGATGGATCATATCGTCGACCGTCTTAAAGAGGAAACCGGCTCCGACAATCTTTGTCTCGTCGGCGGCTGCGCGTTGAACAGCCGCTATAACGGCAAACTCGCCGCCCGTCGGATTTTTAAGAATATTTTTATACAGCCCGCAGCTTACGACGCCGGATGCGCCGTCGGCGCGGCTTTCTATCTGTGGAACGCGATTATGGGCAATCCCCGCGGATTCGTTATGGAACACGCCTACTGGGGACCCGAGTATTCCGCCGGCGACCTCCTGTCGGCTCTGGCCAAATACGATTTGCGATACGAAAAAAGCTCCGACGCTCCCGCCGCCGCCGCGCGGCTCCTTGCCGACGGAAAAATAATCGGATGGTTTCAGGGAAGGTGCGAGTGGGGCCCTCGCGCGCTTGGCGCAAGGAGCATTCTTGCCGACCCGCGCGCCGCCCGCATGAAAGACGTGATAAATGCCAAGGTAAAATTCCGCGAGCCGTACAGACCGTTCGCTCCTGCCGTGCTTGAAGAAAGAACAGGCGAATATTTTGACTGGAAAGGTTCGTCGCCATATATGCTTTTTGTCTGCGACGTCCTTCCCGAAAAAAGAAGCGTCATACCCGCAGTGACTCACGTTGACGGCACCGGGCGCATACAGACCGTGAGTCGCGGACACAATCCGCCGTACCGGCGCCTTATCGAGGAGTTCGACAAAATCACCGGCGTTCCGGTGATACTCAATACTTCTTTTAACAGGCGTGGCGAACCCATAGTGACAAGTCCGACGGACGCCATAGAATGTTTTATGGCCACCGACATAGATTGCCTGATTATGGGCGATTACATTTGCGGAAAAAAAATATGAAAGCATCCAGAATGAAGTTTATCGACATATACGCCGGTCTTCCGCTGTGCGCTATTCTTTTCGCGCTGCACAAGACGGTATCCGTTTTCCGTCGGAAACCCTCCTCCCGCGAAATAAAAAATATGCTTTTTATAAAGTTTTGGGGAATGGGCACTATCATTCTGGCCTCGCCGTCCGTAAAGGCCATCCGCGCGAAGTATCCGGACGCCCGCGCGACTTTTATGACGTTCACCCGCAATGAGGCCGTCTGCCGGCTTCTGGGTCTTGCCGACGACTACGTTACCGTCGACGTCAAACGCGGTTTCGTCCGATTCATCGTAGATACGGCGGCAGCCATTGTCCGCCTTCGCGCGAAGGGAATAGATATGGCCGTCGACCTGGAATTTTTTACCAGATTCTCGGCGATAGTCGGTTATCTGAGCGGCGCGCGGAGCCGCGTCGGCTTTAAGTCGTGGGAGGCGTGGCGCGGGGATCTTCTTACGGCCTCCGCCCCCTTTAACCGCTACTGGCACGTCTGGAAAAATTTCGGTTCGCTGGCCGTCGCCGCCGGCGCGGATTTCGACCCGTCCGCCCTGCCGCGCATCGCCGACGGCGAACTCGCCCCGTCCGTCAAATCCTTCGACGTGAAATTTAACCGCCTTGCGGCCGGCGGCGAAGACATCGTTTGCGTCAATCCAAACTCCGCCGTGGAGTTCGACTGGCCCCGCCGATGGCCCGACGCCAATTACGCGGAGCTTGCCGTCGCTCTGGCAGACAAATACCGCTGTCGCGTCGTAATAATCGGCGGCGCCGACGACGTTGCCTGCGCCGAAGCCATAGAACGAGCCGCCGCGCGCGGCGACCGTGTTGTCAATCTCGCGGGAAAAACGTCGGTCGGGGATTTGGCCGCCCTGCTTAAAAAAAGCCGGTTGCTCGTCACAAACGATTCCGGACCCATGCATCTTGCAGCCGCTCTCGGAACTACCGTAGCCGCATTTTTCGGCGCCAGCACTCCCGCGCTTACGCGGCCCCTCGGTGAAGGCCATCTCGTATTTTTCAAGAATCTTGAATGCAGCCCCTGTATAAATCTGGTGACTAACGATAAAATAAGGTGCTATCACCGCGCTCCCAAATGTCTCGACGGCATTACCGTCGGGGAAGTTTTGGGAGCCATCGAGGCAAGCGGTGTATTGCGCAGGCGCAGCGCGGTCGTTTTATGAGAAAAAAAGTACTTCTGCTGAACCCTCCCGGAAAAAAAATTTATATAAGGGACTACTACTGCTCCAAAACGTCCCAGGCCGACTACATTAATCATCCCGTGGATTTCGTAGTTTTAAGCGGCATACTTTCGCGGGACAACGACGTGTCGCTCATAGACGCCATTGTCGACCGCCTGTCGCCGGAAGAATGTCTCCGTCGCATTGTCGGGCTGTCTCCCGACGCCGTGATATTTTTGACGGGCGGAGTTTCGTGGCCCGAAGACAGAGAATTTCTGGCGTCCGCGCGGCGCGCCGTCCCGTCGGCGGAGTTTATAGGCCTGGGCGATATTTTCCGCGAGGATGCCGCGAAATATCTCGCGGAAGCGCCGTTTCTTTCGGCGGTAATTCTTGATTTCACGTCGGACGACGCGGCGCGCTATCTGGCGGGCGAGCGCTCGGGCCCGGCGAATATGGTTTTGGCCGGCGCCCCGCCGACCGTCGCGCCGATGCGGCGGGGGACATCGGAGTTTGAAATACCCGTTCCGAGGCACGAACTCTTCATCTTCAAAAAATACCGCTATCCGTTTGTCCGCGCGTCCCGCTTCGCCACGGTTTTAAGCGAGTACGGCTGTCCCTTCGACTGCAGTTTCTGCGTTATGGGGACGTTGGGACACAAAATCAGAAAAGTATCGAACGTCGTCGAAGAACTCGAATATATTCTGCGTCTCGGCGTCAGAGAAATATTTTTCGCCACTCAGACCTTCGGCGCGCGACGTTCTTACGCCGTAGATTTGTGCCGCGCGATTAAGCCGCTTAACATCGGCTGGACCACGTTTTCCCGCGTGGACACCGTCGACGAAGAAGTGCTGTCCCTTATGAAAGAGGCGGGCTGTCATACCATAATATTCGGCATAGAATCCGGAAGCGGGGAACTGCTTAAACGCTACCGCAAGGGTTATGACAAGGAACGCATAAGAAAAATCATAAACCTGTGCGCCGACAAGGGAATCGAAACGGTGGGCACCTTCATACTCGGTCTTCCGGAGGAAACGCGCGATACGATGAGGGAAACGCTGGATTTTATCGCGGAACTTCCGCTGGATTACGCGTCTTTCAATGTGGCGGTGCCGCGCGCCGGCACGGATTTAAGAAAAGAGGCGCGCGCCGCGGGACTTGCTGTTGCCGATTTATCGTCGACAATGGATCAGTCCGGCTCCGAAATAGCCATGAACACGAAACATCTTTCGCGCGAAGAAATACAGGATTTCAGACGAAAGGCGGTCAGGACTTTTTATCTGAGGCCGTCTTATCTTTTGAGACGTCTGGCCTCTATCCGCTCTCAGGGGCATTTTTTAGGCCAGCTCAGGCAGTTCGCCGCCATGCTCGGAAAAACATGGGGATGATTCCGTTATTGCAGCGTTATGGACGATAAAAATAATCGCTATCTGCTTTTTGCGCTTGCGGCCGTATTGTGTTTTTGGGGAATAAACTTCGGCTTGCCGCAGGCCGTACACGCCGACGAGCAGGCCTTCATCAAGAGAGCTCTGCGTTTTTCCACCGGAGATTTAAATCCGCACTTTTTCGTATATCCTACGCTTTATATGTACATACTTTTTGCGGCGTACGGATTTTATTATATCGTCAATTTTGCGGCGGGCAACTTTTCCGCTCCGTCGGATTTTGCCGCCGCTTATATAAGAGACCCGTCGCATATTTATCTTATCGCCAGAGGAATCGGCGCGCTTTGCGCCGTGCTTTCCGTCTACGTCGCATATCTGATAGGAGAGCGTCTCTACGGCAAAAAGACGGCGCTTCTGGGCGGGCTGATTTTTGCGCTTAACGCGCGATTCATTGAATGGAGCCATTACGCCAAATCCGACACCGCGATGCTTTTGGCCATTATGCTGTTTTTTCTTTCCTGTCTGAAAATACGCGAAGTCGGCGGGAAAAAATATTACATTCTTTCGGGTCTGTTTATGGGGCTTGCCGCTGCGTTCAAATACAACGCCCTGATGCTTTATCCCGCGGCGATTATCGCGCACTTTATGCCGCAGCCGTTCTCCGCAATTACGAAGCCCGCCGCCCGCCGGCATTGGCTTTTGGCGCTGAGCGCGGCGTTTGTCGTAGTGGGTTTTACCGTCGGAATGCCTTACTGGATTCTGGATTTCGGAACTTTTTCAAGACAGGTCGCGCAGCTCGTCGGTTTTCTGTCCGCCGACACCGAATTCGGCCGCGATTTGTCGGCGCTTGCCTATCTTAAACTTTTGGTTTACTGGGGCGGTAACACACCGTTTCTGGGGCTTATGGTCATTGCTGGGGCGCTTGCGGTTTTTTTACGAAGAGAGAAAAGCGACGTTCTGCCCGCCGCCGGAGCGTTTATAGTTTTTGCCGGGTGCTCCATGCAGCGCATCGCTCAGGGTCAATATCTCCTGCCGGCCTTGCCGCTGTTTGCCCTTATCGCCGCGCGCTCCTTTTTTGTCGCGGTTGAAAAGTTGAAAGGCAACCGGCTCGCGCGGTATGCTTTTACCGCGGCTCTCTCGGCGGCGCTGTTTCATTCCGCTGCCGTGGCCGCCCTGGACGATTACGCGCTGTCTCAAAAAGACATAAGGGTTCTGGCCGCCGAATGGATAGAGAAGAATATTCCGGAAAATACTAAGATGCTCGTCGATACCTACGGTCCGCGCCTCGCGCGCTCAAGAGAATTGTTGCTGCGGCAATATGAGCTGGCTTCGGAGCTCGGCCATCACAAAAAGGACTACTTTAAATTGCAGCTCGACGCTCAGACCGGCAAGGAATACCGCTGGTATCAGATAGAGCGTCCGGTCGTCAATATTCCGGAGGCGCGGGAATATTCTCAAATAGTGGAACTCAATGTTCCTCTTTCTTTGGGAGTCAAACAACTCTCCAAAGCAGGATTTGAATATATAATACTTTCTCCGCCGATGGAACCCACCGCCGAAGAAAAAAAATTAGACGCGGAACTTGAAACGGTCAAAGAATTCAGTCCCGCAAGGCCCGTCCCGCCCCTTCGCACCAGAATTAAAATTTACAGGTTACCCGTCGTCCGCAAATGACAATGAAACGCAGGACTTCGATTCTCTACGTTATAACTTCTTTCGACCACGGCGGAGCCCAGAAAAATATGTTTGAACTCGCCCGCCGCGCCAAGGCGTCGGGCCGTTACGATGTTTTTGCCGCCGCGCTCAAGGACGGCGGGATATACGAACAGCGTTTCCGCGCCGCCGGCATAGAGGCGGTTACCCTGGGTATGAAGGGTAACGGACTTGCCTCAATGGTTTCTCTTCCGTCGGCATTCGCCCGTCTCGTGGCTCTGGCCGAAAAAACATCGGCCGATATCATTCATTCGTTTCTTTTTCAGGCCAATCTTATTTCGCGTTTTGTCGCCGTCATTACGCGGTCGTCGAATATTTCGTCGGTAAGGGTGATGGAGAAAGAGAAAAAAGCGGCTCTCCTGTGCTCGCGGCTGACAGGTTTTATGGTCGACGCTCTTACCGTCAATTCCCGCGATTTATTCGAGTTCGCCGCGGCAACGGAGGGAGTGTCGCCCTCAAAAATAAAACTTATCAATAATTATATTTCAGCACAGAACGTTGCCCCGCCCCGGGCGGATACCGCGCCGGAATACGGTTTCAAAGACGGAGCTTTCGTGGTTGCCGCCGTCGGACGGCTTTCGCGGCAGAAGGGTTTTGAATATCTCGTCGACGCCGTCAATCTCATCAAGGACGATATGCCGGAACTATCCGTAGTGATAGCCGGCGACGGCGAACTGCGCCGCGCGCTGGACGCCAAGATAAAGGCCTTCGGGCTCGACGGGCGCATAAAACTCGCCGGCGCCCTGAGCGACACTTCGTCGCTGATGTCCTCCGCCGCCCTGGTCGCCATTCCTTCGTTGTGGGAGGGCTTTCCGAACGTGGCGCTGGAAGCCGTCGCCGCGGGTGTGCCCGTGATCGCCTCGGATTCTTCGTGCCTGTCGGGTTTCGTCGAGCCGGAGTATGTTTTTGCCGCCGCCGACGCCGTGGAACTTGCCCATAAAATTCTTGAAGTCGGACGCGATCTCTCAAAAGCGTCCGACTATGCCCGCCGTCTTTACGCAAAGCTGGACAATTACACGGGAACGAAAGTATTTGAACAATATTTCGACCTTTATGACGAGATAAGCCAAAAGCGATAAACAGATTTCGCCCTGTACCGCCGCCGGCGCGCGGAACCGGAAAAACTATGGCAAATTTTGAGCCCCTCAAACAGTATATGTTTTTATTGCTCGACGAACTGATACGCAAATACAATATGACGGCGCCTTTTCTCGACGCCGGCTGCGGTCGCGGCGACGTCTCCGCATTTCTGGCGCAAAAGGGCTGGCGCGGCTCCGCGGTCGATTTTTCCGACGAGACGCTCGACGTAACCAGGTCGGAAATGAGCAAGTATCCGGATGTATCCGTGCGCCAAACGGATCTGAAGCATTTTAAGAGCTCCGAAAAATTCAACACGGTCATTATCTGGGATGTGCTGGAACACGCTCCCGACGACGACGCGATACTGAAATCTCTTGGCGACGCGATTGTCGAAGGCGGGCACCTGTGTCTGTCCGTTCCCTATAATCGCAAAGAGTGGCGTTGGGACGATAATTTTTACGGACATCTCAGAAGATACGAACTCGCCGGACTCACAGCCAAAATCGAAAAGTCGGGATTGAAGGTCGTCGAGGTATGGGACTGCACGTTTCCGGTTTTCTGGATTTTGCGCAGAATTTACGCGGCCACGCACGCCGACCCGGCATGGAAAGAAGCCGCAAAACACGACGAGGATTTGCGGCGACTCACGAGCACCAGCGCTTTGCGCAACGCGTGGGGAACCGTCGGATGGAACGGCGATTTTCCCGGAGATATTTTATGGAAACCCGTTTATTGGTTTTCAAGATTATTCAGAAAAATAATGTACGGCCACGAAGTTATGGTACTGGCCCGAAAGGAAAGCCATGAAAAATAAAGTGATAATGATTATGCCCGCCTACAACGCGTCCAAAACCCTGGAGGCCACCGTAAAGGCCATACCGTCGGGATCCGTCGACGAGATAGTGCTGGTCGACGATTGTTCCTCCGACGACACCGTCGCCATAGCGGAGCGGTTGGGACTTTCCGTTGTAAAACACGAAAAAAACCGCGGCTACGGCGCGAACCAAAAAACCTGCTATGCCGAGGCCTTGCGCCGTGGCGCCGACGTAATAGTGATGGTTCATCCCGATTATCAATATGACCCGCGCGTCGTGCCGTATATGACGGGACTTATCGCCGACGGCGTTTGCGACGTTATGCTCGGCAACAGAATAAGAACCCGCCGCGAGGCGCTTTCCGGCGGGATGCCCGTCTACAAGTATTACGCAAACAGAGTTCTTACCGCGGCCGAGAATTTCGCGCTGGGACAGAATCTGGGAGAATTTCACTCGGGGCTCAGGGCTTACGCAAGAAGCGTGCTTAAAAAAATCAACTGGATGAATAATTCCGACGACTTCGTGTTCGACCAGGAATTCCTGATACAGGCGGCTTTTTTCGGATTCAAGATAGGCGACGTCCCGGTGCCGACCAAATATTTTAAGGAAGCGTCGTCAATCAGTTTCAAAAGAAGCGTCGAATACGGACTGTCCACCCTCGGCGCGCTGCTGAAGTATATTTTGCATAAAAGCGGAATCATTAAGTCGGGACTGTTTGTTCCGCCCGACGGGAATGCCCGATGATGTCCGCCGCCTTCAGCGCCGCGACGGCCTTCGCGGTGACTTTTACGCTTCTTGCCGCCGGACGCCGCGCGATAGAGGCCTTCGGGCTTAAAATCGGCGGGCCGTCGGCTCGCGTGATCTTTTCGTTTGCCGTCGGATACGGACTTATGGCCCACGTATTTTTCGCGCTGGGCGTCGTCGGTCTCTACACTAAAGCCGTCGGCTGGATTATAGCCGGCGCGGCGGTATTTCTTTCGCGCGGGACGCTCAAAAATCTTTACGACGACATCCTTGCGGCGGCCGCCGGTTTGCGCACAGCCGTCAGGACGTCGCCGGCGACCGCCGGCGCCGCGCTTTTTTTTATTCTTCTTGCGGGGATACTGTCACTGGCTCCGCCCCATTTTTACGATTCGCTGGTATACCATCTGGCGCTTCCCTCCGAATACATCAAGCAGAATTCAATAAGAGCCCTTCCTAATAATTTATTTTCGCACTTCCCGCAGAACGCCGAGATGATTTTCCTCTTCGCCCTGCTTCTGGGCGACGGCGTCACGGCCAATCTTCTGACATTTTTTACTTCGGTGTTCGCGCTGGGCGCGGTCTACATTTTCACCCGCGACAGATTCGGCGCTCCGGCGGCGGCGCTGTCGGTTTTCATATTGAGTTCGGCCACGTTTTTTATGCTGCTGTCGTCCTGCACGTACGTCGAGATACATCTGGCGTTTATGTTATTCGCCGCCCTGTGGCTTTTTGTGGAATACGTCGACCGCGCCGACGACAAACTTCTGGTCGCCGCGGGTGTTCTGTCGGGTTTCGCGGTGGGTATAAAATATACCGGATTCGCCGGATTGTTCGCGCTCAATGTTCTTCTTCTGTCGCATTCGTTTTTCCGTCGAGCCGCCGTCTCCGCCGTTATGCGGCGTATCTTCGCTCTCAACGCCGCCGCGTTTGCGGCGTCCGCGGTATGGTTCATAAAAAACGCGGTGTGCGCGGGCAATCCCGTGTTTCCGTTTTTTTACCGGATATTCGGATATAAAAACGTGGGATGGACGGACGCCGCCGCCGCCGGATACTTCGCCATGCTGACGGAATACTCCCACAAGAGTTCGATATTTTTCGAGCTTCTTGCGCTGCCGTACAATATGATTTTCAAACCCATTAAGTTCGGCGGCGGAATGGATGTTCTCGGCGATCTGGGATGGACGCTGTTTCTGGCGGCGACGCCCGTCGCGATTTTCTTTCTTAAAAAAAATTCCGCGCTCAGACGGCTCTTCGTTTACGCCGCGCTGTTTTTTGCCGTATGGTTCGCCACCAAGCCGGTCCTGAGATTTTTCGTTCCCGCCGCGCTGCCTCTGGCAGTTCTGTCGGGCGTCGTCATTCATCAAATATATCGTCGTCTTCCGTCGATACCGCGTATGTTCGTCGTAGCCGCCGTTGTGGCCGCGAGCTTGTCGAATCTGCGTTATTTTTTGTTCGTCACATCCTTCTTTAATCCCGCGCGGGTCATAACCGGAGCGGAGAGCCGCGAGGCGTATCTCATCAGAACTCTCAAACACTCCCCCATGGCGGCTTTCGGGTACGTTAACCGCGAGGTCGCTCCCGACGGAAGAATATTTTTCGTAGGAGAGCAGCGACTTTATTATTGCGCGGCTTTCGCCTCGGCGTCCAACGTGTTCGCTCCTAATCCGCTTGTCGCCTGGGCCGACGCGGCCGCATCGCCCGACGAGCTTCTTAAAACGATAAGGTTAAAAAACTTCACCCATATTTTCTATAATATCCCCGAAGGAGAGCGTCTGGCGCCTTACGGAATCTTTGATTTCTCCGCCAAGGGCAAAAAAAACTGGAACGATCTTCTTCATAAACTTCTTCCGCGCGCGGTCTACTACGACGGCACCTGCATAATCTACGACATCCGTCCCGACGGCGCACCAAGGTAACCCGCCTCATGTTCGCAAAACGACTTGACGGTTTGAAAAATACCATCGATTCCGCGTCTCCGCGGTTTCTGGCTGCCGCGCTCTTTGTCGTTCTATTTGTTCCCGCCGCTGTCACGCATAACTATACCACGGGCGGCGGCGATTTGGCCGTTCCTGTTATCAATACGCCGTTGAGGATATTGGATGGCGAGATGCCGTACTGTGATTTCGAACTTATGTTCGGTCCGGCTACGGTATATGCGCCGGCGCTGTTTTACCGGATATTCGGGCGGTCGGTGAACGTTCAGTTGATGTATGCGGTCGTCGTCAATGCGCTGCTGGGCGTGGCGGCCTTCGCTTTGGGGCGCTTGATTTATAAAAGTAATTTTTACGCGCTTTTGGCGGCCTCGCTGATTTTCTACGCCGGACTTCCGGCGCATTACATAGGTTATATGTATCCGCACACCTATTTTCTCTTTCTGTTGGCCGCGGCATTTTTTTTCTTCCGACACATTGAAACAGGTCTCTTGCGCCACGCTTTTTATTGCGGAGTATGTTTTTCCGCCGCTTTACTGTTCAGGTTTTATGAAACAGGCGCCGCCATTTTGGCGGTGGTTCCGGCTTATGCCGCGTCGAGACGCGGAAAATACGTCCCGAATATATTCATAGCGGTCGGATTTTTCGCCGCAGGCATGGCTGCGCTCATTGCTCCGGCCCTGGTGTTGTTGCGTCCCGCGCTTCCCGCGATGGTTCGTTCGATAGTAGTCGATTCCGTTTACTTCGGCGCGTCGCGGAATGTCTCGCTGCCATACTTTTTCTCGTCGATGGAACACTTCGGGGCTTTCGCCGGTTCGCTGCGCGGTTTGTCGGCGTTCGGCATCTTTCCGGCGGCCTTGAGCGCCGCCAATTTCCTGACGTCTTTTACGGTTTATCTGCTGCCTTTCATTATGCTTGCGGCGTCTTTGAGGATGCTTCGCGCCGGCGGACTTAAGGATGACGACCGCGCCGTTGTCTGGTTTTTTCTCGGATGGGGAATGTTTACAATGCCCAAGGCGATGGGCCGGTCCGATATGGACCATATGGTCTTTGCCGCGTCTCCGCTTATTTTTCTTGCGGTATTTTTGCTCGTCAAGGCAAGACCTTCCGGATTTCCGTCCCGAAGATTTCTCGCCGCGCTCGTTTCATTGCTTCTTTTGTCGGCGCCGGTGTTTTTGGCGCAGCAGATATACCCGCGGCTGACACGGCCGCATTACAAGGTCGCCGCGCGGCACGGGTCGCTTTATTTCGGCAGCGAGTCCGAGGCGTCCGATGCCTTGTCCGCCATAAAGTACATAGAAGAAAATTCACGAACCGGCGACTATATATTCTATACTTACTGGATGGCGCCGCCGTTTTACGCTCTCGCCGGCAGAAAAAATCCGGCGTATTTTGATTCCATATTGGGGCTGGTTTTTCAGCCCTCGCGGGAAAAACAACAAAGCATAATCCGCACGCTTGAGGAAAAGAAAGTCGGCATCGTGATACATTTTCCGTACTGGGGATTTAATACCCGCGAACTGCACTTTCTTAACACCTGCCGTCTTTTGCACGAGCACATAGAAAAAAACTATAAACCGGTCGCAAAATACGGAGCTCACTGGATTTATGTTCCGGTTTGTGTGAAGCCATGACCTATTTCACACTTTACATTCTGGCTTTCTCCACGGCTCTTGCCGCCTCGCTGGTTCTTACGCCTCTGGCCCGCCTGCTTGCCCGCAAGCTTAACATTTACGATCACCCCCACACCGACATAAAAACGCATAATGCCCCGGTGCCGTATCTGGGCGGCGTGGCCATAGCGGCCGCGTTTTACCTGAGTATGCTCGTGATACGACTCGTGACCGATTTTCCGACGGGCACTCTCAGGGCGATGCGCGGAATTTTCCTGGCCGGTTTTTTCGTCCTGACTCTGGGCATAATTGACGACGTGAAACACAAGGGCCTGCACTTCTCTCAGAAATTTCTTTTTCAGTTCGCCGCCGCGATATTTCTCATATCTTACGGCATCCGGATAGAGTTCATAAAACCCGACTGGTTCGGATGGATAGTGACTTTGTTTTGGATAATAGGAATATCAAACGCCCTTAACATCATAGACATAATGGACGGTCTTTCCGGCGGCACGGCCGTAATAGCCGCCATGGCTTTTTTCTTCATAGGAGTTCCCGGCGAGGAGCAGATTTACGTCAATTTTGTTTCGATCGGGTTGGCGGGCGCTTTGCTGGGTTTTCTTCCGTACAATCTCTCGAAGAAGTTTAAGATATTCATGGGCGACGCGGGTTCGCTTTTCGTCGGGATGCTTCTTGCCTCGACGGCTCTGGGCACAAGTTATACCGAGTCCAATAATCTGGGTGTTTTGGCGCCAATTATGATTCTGGCAATTCCGATTTTCGACACGCTGTTCGTCATGGTGGCAAGATTCCGTCAGGGAAAATCCCCGTTTAAGGGAAGCAAAGACCATTTTGCGCTGCGGCTCCGCGTCGCGCAGTGCTCGGACAAGGGCATCCTCCTTAGGGTATATCTGTCCGGAATAATTCTTCTTTTCGCGTCGTTCGTCGTCGCAAAAACGGACAGCGTTCCGGTCGCGGGAATAATTTACGGTCTTTTCGCCGTAGCCATAAGCGCGCTGGCGTCGTACCTTTACAAAATAAAAGTGTAGACGATAATACCCGTAGTTTCGCCGGATTCTTCCCTGATGAAACGATACTTATTGAGCTTCGCATAATTAGTTGACATTTTGGCAGAGCGATTTTGGAGCGAAACGAGGAACGAAGAGCGAAGCATACCCTCTGCGGTATGCGAGCGATGAGTGACGAAGTTGCAGCCCAATAATCGCCTGCCCCGTCGGGGAGGCATATCTTTGGCTGATTTCCGCGTCGCTCGTCGTTTGCGTGCCGCAGGGGGCACGCGGCACTCCTCGCTCCTTGAAATCATCTCAAATCTATGCCTCCAAAATATCACCTAATTATGCGAAACTCAATAATACTCTGCGCCCTTGTGGTCGCGATGATGGCTCCTTTTGGCGCCAAGCGTTTTTTTATCGACGACTATTATCACTTCCTGATGGCAAAGGGTATTCTGGAAAATCCCCTGCGCCCGTACGACTTTCTGGCCGACGACGACGGCCACGATAATCCCGGCTGGGACGTCGGCGGTCTTCCGCGCATGGTGAACCCTCCCATGACGCACTACCTTATGGCCGTAATGATAAAACTTGCCGGTACCGGCGAGCGGGCGCTTCATACGGGATTTATGATTTTCCCTCTGGTCAGCGCGCTGTGTCTTTTTTTTGTGGCGAGCAGGTTGACGCCTCATCGATGGACGGCGGTTCTGGTCTTTGTTTTCAGTCCGGTTTTCTGGGTTACGTCGACGGGACTGATGCTTGATTCCGTCAAACTCGCTTTTTATCTGGCCGCGCTCGCCGCGCTTGTTGCCGCCGTGGAAAGAGATGATTGGCGGCTTGCCGCGCTCTCCGGATTATTTATGGGTGCCGCGCTTCTTTCAAAATATACTGCCGCAAGCGTCCTGCCCGTGTCGCTGGCCTATCTTGTTATGTTCGACGGAAAATGGAAGAAAAAACTCTGGATATTCGCCATTCCTCTGACGATGATGGCCGCGTGGTCGTACTGGAATATAGTAACGTACGGCTCGTCGCATTTGTTTTCTGCGATGAAAAGAACGGGCGCCGGCTCGTGGAATCTTAAGGTGATGGTCAACCTGGTTTTTCTGGGCGGCGGGACGGTTTTCGCCGCGGGGGTCGTCGCGCCGCTTGCATCAAGAGTAAAATACCGCGCGCTTGCGCTGGCGGCGATATTCGCGGTTTTCTACGCGGTATTTTCGTCGACGGCCGGCGGATTCTCGGCGGCGCAGAGCGCTCTTCTGGCTTTATGGATAAGCGTGTCGGCCGCGTTTTTCTGGGCGATGGCCCTCGCCGCCCGCGATTTCGGCAAACGCGAAGTTTTCACCGCCGTCTGGTTTCTGTCGGTTTTCCTTATGATGATACCCGCCATGGCCTGGACGGCCGGTCGCTATTTTATGGCGCTGGTCGCCCCCGCGTCCATACTTTTCGTGCAATTAGTCGACAAACTTTCGCCCGACGGCAAATTCCGCCGCGCCGCGCTCGCCTCGACGGCAGCCGTAACTTTCGCGCTGGGCGCGTTTCTTGCCGCGTCGGATTACGCGCAGGCGGCCGTATATGAAAAAATCCGCGACGACCTCCGCGCCGACGGCGTGAGGCCGTCATATTTTAAGTCGGACATTTTTTCGGGCATAACCGGCTATCTCAAAGAAGACGGATGGCGTATCGTCGTGCCCGGCGAAGACGTTTTAAATCCGGGCGACCTTTTTTTGATAGGATACATCCAGACGCCCGTCGCATGGATAAAGCAGCCGGAGATTCGGGGTCGTTTGCGTCTGATTAAAACATACGAATACAGCACGCGGCTGCCTTTCCGTCTGGTGAGCGTTCCCGACGCGGCGGGATTTTACGCCACCTGCTGGGGCGCGCTGCCGTGGTCGGTTTCTTCGCTGCCTCTGGAGAGATACAAACTTTATGTCGTCGAGAAAAATTGACAATCTGATACTCGGAGGGGGAATAACCGGCCTTGCCGTCGCGGCGCGTCTGAGTGAAATTTTGCCGAAGTCGTCCTCCGTTGAAACGCTTATCGTCGAGAAGTCGCCGTTTACGGGCGGCCTCTGCCGCTCCGTCGCAAAAGACGGCTTCACTTACGATTATTCGGGACATTTGCTTCATCTTCGCCGTCCCGACATACGCAAGTGGGTATTCAATATGCTCGACGGAAACTTGCGCGAAGTGTCCCGCGACGCCCGCATTTATTCCGAGGGGCGGCTCACAAAGTATCCGTATCAGATGAATCTTTGGGGGCTTTCCGGCTCGACGGTAAAAGAGTGTCTGTCGGGACTCATCGACGCGCACATCGCCGCGCGCGCGCCCAAGCCGTCGGGGAGTTTTCTTAAATGGTCGCTCGACATATTCGGCGGGGGCATAACGAAGAATTTTATGAAGCCCTACAACGAAAAACTTTTCCGCCTGAGCGCCGGGGACTTCAACGCCGAATGGTGCGGCGGTTTCGTGCCGCGTCCGTCTCTGGAAGACGCGTTGCGGGGAGCTTTTTCCGACGCGCATAAGGCCGTAGGGTATAACGCGAGTTTCTTTTATCCGCGCCGCGGCGGGATACAATCGCTTGTCGACGCTCTTGAAATCCGCGCCCGCCGCGTCTGCGAAATCCGCGCCGGTGTTTTCGCAGAGAAAATTTATCCGGATTCAAAAAGAGCGATTCTTTCCGACGGTTCCGAAATAAAATACCGTCACCTTGTCTCGACGATTCCTCTTAAAGATTTCGCCCGCGCCTGCGGGATGAAGTCTCCGGCGGATAACCTTCGCGCCGCGCCCGTCGTGTGTTTTAATCTGGGAGTAAAAGGGAACGCGGGGCACGGAGTTCACTGGATGTATTTTCCGGAAAAAAAGTTCAATTTCTATCGCGTCGGATTTTATTCCAATATCAATCCGGCGTCGGCTCCGGCGGGACATTATTCGATGTACGTCGAGGTCAGTTTTCCGTCGGGAAAGCGGCGGGACATCGCGCGGGCTCTCGATGGGGCCGTATCGGGACTGATAGACGCGGGTCTCATCGGTTCGCCGTCCAAGATAGTGTCGCTCGACATCCGCCCTATGCCCAACGCTTACGTCGTCTATGATTTTGCGCGGGCAAATACCGTAGAAAAAATCCGCAAGGCCGTCAATGGCAAAAACGTTTATCTCGCCGGCCGTTACGGCGCGTGGAAATACTCCTATATGGAAGAATCCCTCGCCGAAGCCAGAGCCATCGCGGAGAAGTTTGTGTAATGCCCAAACTAAAAGTCCTCCATATAATCACAAAACTTGAACTCGGCGGAGCGCAGAGGAACACGCTTTACACCGTCAAGAACCTCGACCGCAACCGCTTTGAGGCGGTCATAGTCGCCGGACGGGGGGGGATTCTTGAAGAAGAGGCCGCCGCGCTCGACGGCGTAAAATTTCTCGTCGCGCCCCACCTGGGACGGAGCGTAAACCCGCTGACCGACTTTTTAGCCCTCATAGAACTCGTCTCGATAATCCGCCGCGAAAAACCCGACATAGTCCACACCCATTCTTCAAAAGCGGGCATTCTTGGACGCGGTGCATTTTTTTTATTCAAGATTTTTCATCCCCTATTCCATATCCACTATACCCACGCCCCTAAAATCATCCACACATTCCACGGCTTCGGATTTACGCCCGCGCAGCCAAAACTCGTCCGCGCCGTTTTCGTGCTGCTCGAAAAACTCGCCGCCGCCGTGTCGGATTCCCTTGTATTCGTGTCGGAAGCCAATATGCGCGAAGCCGCCCTCCGAGGCATAGGCGACCCGCGAAAATACACGCTTATAAGAAGCGGCGTGGACATAGATTTCTTCAAAAACTTCCGCTTGTCCGACGAAGACCGAGCCGCCTCCCGCCGCGAATTCGGAGCCGCCCCCGGCGATAAAATCGTCTCGACGATAGGGCCTTTCAAAAAACAGAAAAATCTGGGCGATTTCATAACGGCCGTCTCGCTTCTTAAAGAAGGCGGAGTAAAAATCCGCGCCGTCATAGTCGGCGACGGCATAGAGCGTCCGCGCCTCGTCTCTCTTGCCCGCGCCCTCGGTGTCGAGAAGGAAATTCTTTTCGCCGGATGGCTCGACACAAAAGAAAAAATCGCGCGTCTTCTTAAAATCACCGACGCCTTTCTTCTTACGTCCCTGTGGGAAGGCCTCCCGCGCTCGCTTGTGGAGGCCGCGGCATCGGGCGTTCCCGTGTGCGCCAACGCCGTCGACGGCGTAACCGACGTTATAACGGACGGCGAAACGGGACTTCTTGCGCCTCCCTGCGATGCCATTCGCGCCGCCGCCAACGTCGAAAAAATCATCGGCGACGAAAAAATCGCGCGGCGTCTCGCATCATCCGCTTTGGCCCGCGTGGACGAGTCTTTCGACATAAAAAATATGGTTCCGTCCCAGGAAAGACTTTACGAAGCGCTCTGTGCGCGAATATAATCCGCTTATGAACTTTTATAAATTGTAATTCCCCCTTAGCAAAGGGGGATGAAGGGGGTTGTAATGAACTGGAAAAAAGAACAACCCCCTAACCCCCTTTATTAAGGGGGAATTTGCGAAGCGGTTTCGCCCGCTGCTTGCCGCCGATTTGACAAAAAAAAATATATTCAATAAAATACGGCAGTGGATAGTGGATAGAAAAAGACGCTAACCACTAAACACTAGCCACTAACCACTTCTTCTATGAAAACCCATAAAATAACTTTAATACCCGGCGACGGCACGGGCCCGGATATCGTCGAAGTCGTGCAAAAGGTCGTGGCCGCGACCGGCGTTTCCGTCGACTGGGAAGTCGCCGAAGCCGGCGCCGACGTAATGCCCAAATACGGCACGCCGCTGCCGCCGCAGGTGCTTGAATCCATCCGCCGCAACAAGGTAGCTCTCAAAGGACCCATCACAACTCCCGTCGGCACGGGCTTCCGCAGTGTCAACGTGGCGCTGAGAAAAGAACTCGATCTTTACGCGTGCCTGAGACCCTGCAAACTTTACCCCGGAATAAAAGCTCCGCACGCGGGCGTCGATCTGGTCGTCGTCAGAGAAAACACGGAAGACCTTTACGCCGGCATAGAATACGCCGCGGGCTCGCCCGAAGCCGAAGCGCTCGTCGAAAAACACAAGGGGAAAATACATCCCGCCTCGGCCATCTCAATAAAACCCATATCGGCTTTGGCCTCGGAACGCATCGTGAAATTCGCGTTTGATTACGCCGTAAAACATAACCGCAAAAAAGTCACGGCCGTGGCAAAGGCCAACATAATGAAGTTTACCGACGGGCTTTTCTTCGAGGCGGCGCGGAAAGTGGCCGCCGGTTATCCCAAGATAGAATACGAAGAACGGCTCATAGACAATATGTGTATGCAACTCGTCGTAAAGCCCCGCCTCTACGACGTGCTCGTCCTTCCGAATCTTTACGGAGATATAATATCCGACCTCTGCGCCGGTCTTGTCGGCGGACTGGGCGTGGCTCCCGGCGGAAATTTCGGAGGGAAAATCGCGCTGTTTGAGGCCGTGCACGGATCTGCCCCTAAATATAAAGGAATGAACAAAGTAAATCCCATCGCTTTGATACTCTCGTCGAAAATGATGCTTGAACACATCGGCGAGGACGTGGCGGCATCGCGCCTTGAAAGCGCCGTGGCCGTAGTGATAGCCGAAGGCAAAACTCTCACTTACGATATGGGCGGCTCGGCGACATCTTCCGCCGTCGGAGACGCTGTAATATCCAAGTTAAAACACGCGTAAATTAATGGGTGGGCAAGCCCACCCCTACGCGATGAGGGAATTAAAAAATACGCGTGGGTATACCAAATCTGCGTAGGGGCGACCTTGGTCGCCCAAAGCCGTAGGAGACGCTTAATCCTTAATCCTGTCTTTTGCCAAACTCAAATGAACATCCTCGTGCTGAATTGCGGTTCGTCAAGCGTAAAATATTCCGTGTGGAACACCGCCGAAGAAAAGCGGCTGGTGTCGGGACTTATCGACTGCATTCACGTGGCCGGCATCCCCTGTAAGCACATAAAAAACGGCGCGCCCATCCCCGAAGAACTCGAAGTTTCCGACCACGCCGGCGCCGTGGCCTTCGTGCTGGATATGCTCCGTAAAAACGGCATCGATTCCATTGCCGCCGTCGGACACAGGGTGGTGCAGGGCGGCGACAGATTCAAGGAGCCGGTGCTCGTAACCGACGAAGTCAAAGAAGCCATCACGCATTATTTCGACATCGCTCCGCTGCACAATCCGTCGAACCTTGAAGGAATAGTTTCCTGCCAGAAAAATTATCCATCCATTCCCAACGTCGCCGTATTCGACACGGCTTTTCATCAGACAGTTCCCGCGGTCGCTTCCACCTACGCCATACCCAGATACCTCGCAAAAAAGCACGACATAAAACGCTACGGATTTCACGGAATCTCGCACGAATACATATCGCGCGAGGTTTCGGCGCGGTATCCGTCGGCAAAAAAAATAATTTCCTGCCATCTGGGAAACGGCGCCAGCATCACCGCGATCAAAAACGGCAAATCAATAGATACATCCATGGGATTCACGCCTCTGGAAGGTCTTGTGATGGGCACGCGCCCGGGCGACCTCGACCCCGAGATACCTTTATATTTAATGGAAAAGGAAAACTTCACGCCGGCGGAACTTCTGGTGATTTTCAATAAGCAGAGCGGGCTGGCGGGTATATCGGGAATTTCTTCCGATATGAGAAAGCTCCTGGCCTCAGACGATCCCGACGCGCGACTGGCCGTCGACGTTTTCTGTTATCGCGTCAAAAAATACATCGGCGCCTACATGGCCGCGCTCGACGGCGCCGACGCTCTTGTGTTTACGGCGGGCATCGGCGAAAATTCTTTTGAGGTCAGACAGAAAATATCGGAAGGGATGGAGTCGCTCGGAATAAAAATCGACCCTGCCAAAAATAAAGCGGTCAAGGGCGTTTTCGCCGACATCGGCGACGCTTCATCGTCGGTAAAAGTGCTGGTGGCGCCGACCAATGAGGATCTTCTGATCGCCCGCGAAACCAAAAGGATTGTCGAAGCCGCATCGGCTTCTTTGCGATGAGACGATTCCGCTTGCGCCCGAAAAATCATTTGACGGCGTTTGTCTTTTTATGTATAATGGAAAACCGCTTCGTATTTTCTCTCGATAAAAGCGGCAAATAAAAGAATCCGCATCTGATTCATTGGAGTCAAAAATGGCGAATCCAAAACGCAAACACTCTCGATCGCGTCGCGACACCAGAAGGTCTCAGTGGAAACTTACCGCCGCGACGCTTGCTAAGTGCTCCAACTGCGGAGCGCTTAAGATCCCCCACCACGTATGTCCGTCCTGCGGATTTTACAACGAAAAACTTGTTGCGGCCCCCAAGCCGGAAAAAACCCAAGAAGAAGAAAAGGGCGCCTGACGCCCCGATAGTTTAGGAGAACTTCCTGCCCGCGTTGCGCGAGTGTTAAGGGAGTTTTCCTTTTTGCCGTTTGTCGGAGTAAGAACACAAATAAAAAAATGAAGATAGCACTTGACGGAATGGGCGGCGATTATGCCCCTAAAGCTCAGGTAGAAGGCGCGATTCTGGCCGCGCGGCTGTTACCCGACGACCGGATAGTTATTACCGGCAACCGCGATTTGATAGAGCGCGAACTCTCTTTTCACAAGGACGTGCCGCGCGGAATCTCCGTGGAGCACGCTCCGGAAGTCGTGGAGATGACCGACGAGCCCGCCGCCGCTTATCGACAGAAGAAAAATTCTTCGCTCGCCGTGGCCGTAAGAATGGTGGCCGACGGCGCGGCCGATGCCGTTGTTTCAGCCGGTAATTCCGGAGCCGTGATGGCCGCCGCGCTTTTTGACCTCAAAAGAATCGAAGGTATTTCCCGCCCAGCGCTCGCCGCGCTTTTTCCGACATTGAAAGGCACCTGCGTAATCCTCGACGTCGGCGCCAACGTGGATTCGCGGCCTGCGCACCTGCTGCACTTCGCGCTTATGGGCAAAATTTACGCACGCGAAGCGCTCGGTATCGGCGATCCCGCCGTAGGTCTTGTGTCTATAGGCGAGGAAGATTCCAAAGGCAACGAACTCACCTTAGAAACGCTTAAACTTATAAGAGAACGGGAAAAAAATTTCGTGGGCAACATCGAAGGCCGCGACATCCCCATGGGTTTGGTCGATGTGGCCGTTTGCGACGGTTTCGTCGGCAACGTCATACTGAAATTCGGCGAGGGCGTCGGCGAGATGCTCTTTAAACTCATCAAACAGGCGCTGAAGAAACATCCGGTCACGTGGCTCTCGCTGCCGTTTTTATGGGCGGCCATGAAAGACCTGAGAAAAAAAGCCGATTATTCCGAGTACGGCGGCGCGCTTCTTCTGGGCGTTCGCGGCGCGTGCTTCATCTGCCACGGCCGTTCAAACGCGAAATCCATCAAGAACGCCCTTCTTAAAGCCGCGAGTTACGCCAAGCACGACATAACCCGGAAAATCGAGGAACGATTAAAGGAATACGCCAATGGAAACGCGGCATAACGGCATCGGAGTGAAAATTCTTTCGACGGGCAGATACCTTCCCGCTAAAATTCTTACCAACGAAGAACTTGCCCGCATAGTCGAAACTTCCGACGAATGGATAACCACGCGCACCGGAATAAAAGAGCGCCGCATAGCCGCCGCAGGAGAGCTCTCGTCGGATTTGGGAGCCGCCGCCGCCAAAATAGCTCTTGAGCGCGCGGGTCTCGGGCCCAAAGACATCGACATGCTCATTTGCGCAACTATCACTCCGGATAAAATTTTTCCTTCCACCGCCTGCTACATTCAGCACAAAATCGGCGCCGCGGACGCGCCGGCCTTCGACGTATCGGCGGCCTGCTCCGGATTTATCTACGCTCTTTCGGTGGCGTCGGGCTTTATCCGTTCCGGAGCCGTCAAAAGAGTTCTTGTTGTCGGCGCCGAAGTCCTCTCCAAGTTTACCGACTGGCAGGACCGTGCCACTTGCGTTCTTTTCGGCGATGGCGCCGGCGCGATGATTCTTGAAGCCGCCGCGCCGGGCGAACCGGACGCGCTTCTGTCGTTTTTTATAGGCGCCGACGGGCAGTACTCCGAACTTCTGCATATTCCCGCCGGCGGCGGAGCGGCCCCGGCCACCGAGTCGACGGTAAAAGACCGGCTTCATTTCATGAAAATGTCCGGCAAAGAAGTGTTCAAGGTCGCCGTGACAAAAATGGCCGATGCTTTCGAGAAAGCGCTGGCCAAAACTTCGCTGCGTCCGTCGGACATATCACTTTTGATACCTCATCAGGCCAATATGAGAATCATAGACGCCGTTTCGCGCCGGCTTGAATTTCCCATGGAAAAAACGTATGTTAACGTCCACAAATACGGCAATATTTCGGCAGCCACCACTATTGTCGCTCTGGACGAGGCAATGGAAAGCGGACGTGTAAAAAAGGGAGATACCATAGCCCTTGTGGCTTTCGGCGGCGGCTTCACGTGGGGCGCCGCGATAATAAAAATTTGATTTTTGCTATTTGATTTTAGTAATATCCGGACGGGAAAAAAGTGATACATTTTTTGTCATTCCCGCGCCACCGCTACAGCGGGGTCCCGCCTAATGGCGGTGAAAAGTGGGAATCCAGTGTTTCCGTCAGTAGTGTGAGGTTTTAACCTCGCAAAGCGACGATAAATCGTCGCGCTACAAACAAATTCAGTGTGAACAATAATATGAGGACTTTTTCGATAACCTCAATATGAAAAAGATCGCTCTTATCTTTCCCGGACAGGGAGCCCAGACGGTCGGAATGGGCAAAGATTTTTACGACGAGCGTCCCGAATCCCGCGAGGTTTTTGAGACGGCAGATTCGATTCTGGGATTTTCTCTCTCAAAAGTGGTCTTTGAAGGACCCGAGGAAAAATTAAGAGAGACACTCTACACTCAGCCCGCCGTTTTTGCGGCTTCGGCGGCAATGCTTGAAGCGTTTAAGAAATCCGCCGCGGAGTCGGGCGTTACGCTTAATCCCGCTTTTGCGGCGGGGCACTCGCTCGGAGAATATACCGCGCTCTATTGTGCCGGCGCGTTCGGCCTGAAGACGGCTCTTAAACTTGTCAAAAGCCGCGCCGGATTCATTCAGGATGCGTCTGTTAAGAAATCCGGCACAATGGCCGCGCTCCTCGGTCTCGACGAAGCCAAGACCGCCGAGGTTTGCGCCGCTTCGGGCGCGGAGGCGGTCAACTTCAACTCTCCCGGCCAGATAGTCATAGCGGGCGACTCGGACGCCGTTGCGCGCGCGATGATTCTCGCAAAGGAAAAAGGCGCGCTCAAAGTCGTCGGGCTCAACGTCTCCGGAGCGTTCCATTCGTCGCTTATGAAGGACGCGGCCGTTAAAATGTCGGCGGTTCTGGCTGACGGGACGGTATCGGACACGGCGTTTCCCGTCATTATGAATGTCGACGCGGCGGCGGAGTCGTCGGCCGTCGCCATAAGACAAAAACTTGTCTCGCAGATAGACCATCCGGTTTTGTGGGAAAAAACCGTGCGCGCGATGCTTGCCGCCGGCGTGGAGCTCTTTATAGAGATAGGCCCCGGCAAGGTGTTGAGCGGCCTTATTAAAAGGATAGACAGAAAAGCCGCTGTAATAAACATCGGCGCGGTAACGGATATACCGGCTGCGGTTGAGTCCCTTAGATAGAAGTGGTTAGTGGGTAGTAAAGAAGTGGTTAGTGGATAGTAAAAGCGTCCGTTTGGCTACAAGCATATAGCAGAGATACACTAACCACTAATCACTATCCACTATCCACTTGCCTTTCTTATAAGGAGAATATGATGTGTGAAAAACGTCTCGAAGGCAAAATAGCGCTGATTACGGGTTCCGCCGCAGGCATAGGCCGCGCCATAGCCGAGGCCTTCGCCGCGGAGGGCGCCAAAGTCGTGGTCTCCGATGTTAACATCGACGGCGCGCAGAAAACGGCCGAAGAAATCGCCTCCGCTTCCGGTTCTGAAACCATGGCCTTAAAGCTCAACGTGGCCGATTCGTCCGAGTGCGATGCCGCGGTAAAAAACATCATTGAAAAATTCGGAAAAATTGATATACTCGTCAACAATGCCGGAATTACCAGAGACGGCCTCATACTAAGAATGACCGACGATGACTGGCTCAAGGTAATCGACATCAACCTCAAAGGCGTTTTTAATATGACCCGCGCCTGCGCCCGCGATATGCTGCGCAAAAAAACCGGCCGCGTCATCAATATCGCCTCCGTAGTGGGATTAATGGGCAACGCCGGCCAGGCCAATTATTCGGCCTCGAAGGGCGGAGTTATAGCCCTGACAAAAACCTGCGCCAGGGAGTTTGCTTCCCGCGGGATTCTGGTAAACGCGATCGCGCCCGGTTTCATACAAACCGCCATGACCGACACGCTGCCGGCAGACGCCAAGGCCAAACTTGCCGAGCAGATACCTCTTCGCCGTCTGGGTTTACCCAAAGATGTGGCGTCATCGGCATTATTTCTGGCGTCCGAAGAATCAAGTTATATAACCGGTCACGTGATTTCCGTCAACGGCGGAATGTATATGTAGTTTGTAAATGATGAGATTATAGAGGTTGGGAAATTAGGAAATTGGGTAAAAGCAGAAGATGAGATTGGGAAATTAGGAAATTCGGAGATTAGGGAGATTTCTTATAAATCCCAAATCTCCCGCTCTTAAGGCCTTTAATCTTTTACCCCAATCTCCTAATCTCCGAATTTCCTAATTTCGTCTTTTTAGGAATCGTCGCTGCGGCTTTTTGAGGCAGCGGAAAATAATCGAAGGAAGTCAAACAGGAGGAGCAACATGTCACAGGACATTGAAGCAAAGGTCAAAGAAATTATCGTAGAGCGTCTCGGAGTGGATCCCACGGAAGTCGTTCCCGCCGCATCATTCGTAAACGATCTCGGCGCGGATTCGCTCGACACAGTTGAGCTTGTCATGGCTTTCGAGGAAGAATTCGGTCTCGAAATTCCGGACGATGCCGCCGGCAAGATTCAGACGGTCGGACAGGCGATAGATTACATAAAAGCCAACAAGAAACAGTAAGACGCCGGTTGCAAGTAACTTGTTACGCCTGCCACGCGGTCGGTGTGTGGCAGGCGCGGTCGCTTTTTACCGGAGTTGCCGCGGGATTATTTCAGTAAACGGAGACGATAATGAGACGAAGAGTTGTCATAACCGGATTAGGAGTGGTAAGTCCCATAGGTATCGGCCGGGCCGATTTTTTGAGCGCTCTTGAAAGAGGCGTTTCCGGAGCGGCGGCCGTTACCGCCTTCGACGCCTCTAATTATTCGGCGACCTTCGCCTGCGAAGTAAAAAACTTCGTTCCCGAGAATTATATAGACAAGAAAAAGGTAAAGCGTTTGGCGCGTTTCACGCAAATGGCGCTTACCGCCGCCCGCGAAGCGGTGAAAGATTCGGGCATAGATTTTTCCAAGACCGCTCGTGACCGCTGCGGAGTGGTAACCGGAACGGGCATAGGCGGGCTTGAAGTAATCGAGCATGAGTACAGAAATTTGCTGGAAAAAGGCCCCCGCCGCATAAGTCCGTTTCTTATTCCCATGATTATTACCAACATCGCGCCCGGCGAGATAGCCATAGAAAACGGACTGACCGGCCCCAATTACGCGGTCACCAGCGCCTGCGCGTCTTCAAATCACGCTATAGGCGACTCCATGCTGTTTATCAGGAACGGTCATACCGACGTCATGATCACCGGCGGCGCCGAGGCGGCCATAACCCCTCTTGGTTTCGGCGGATTCTGCTCGATAAAAGCGCTTTCCACCCGCAATGACGACCCCGCGCACGCGTCCCGGCCGTTCGACAAAGATCGCGACGGGTTCGTTATGGGCGAGGGCTCGGCGATGTTCGTCATTGAATCTTTGGAACACGCGCGCGCCCGCGGAGCCCGCATATTGGCCGAGTTGGTCGGCTACGGCGCTTCCGACGACGCATACCACATAACCGCGCCCGCGCCCGACGCCGCAGCCGCCGTGCAGGCCATAGAATCGGCCATAGCCGACGCCGGAATATCCAAGGACGATGTCAATTATTTCAACGCTCACGGCACCTCGACCCAGCTCAACGACAAGACGGAGACCCTCGCCATAAAAAAAGTGTTCGGCGACCGCGCCTCCAAAATTCCGATATCATCCACCAAATCAATGACGGGCCATTTACTGGGAGCGTCCGGCGCCGCCGAACTGGCCGCTTCGGTTCTGTGCATGAACGCCGGATTCATACATCCGACAATCAACTATACCACGCAGGATCCCGAATGCGACCTTGACTACGTGCCGAATCAACCCCGTCGTCAATCCTACGATTGTTTTATTTCCAATTCCCTTGGTTTCGGCGGACATAATGCCGCCATCATCGCAAAAAAATTCCGCGAATGAGACGCCTTGCCGGCGAAAGGGAAACAGTAACGAAATAATCCGCCGCTTCCCCGGAAATCTCGGCGATCGCGCGCTTCTTGAAAGAATAAGCAACAATGACAGAGATAGAAACCCGTTTGCAATATTCGTTCGGCTCTTCCGAGTTGCTGGACAAGGCGCTTACGCACCGCTCGTACCTGAATCAAAACCGCGGCGCCGGCGATAACGAACGTCTGGAGTTTCTGGGCGACAGCGTAATAAGTTTGATTGTTTGCGACTATCTTTACCGGAAATTCGAGGAACTGCAGGAAGACCGGCTTTCTAAACTCAAATCCTCGATAGTTTCGCAGCGAAATCTTTCCGCATGGGCGCGGTCGATTGATTTGGGCGACAGCGTCAAGCTCAGCGATTCCGAGCGTACCTCGGGCGGCGATGACAAGGATTCCATCATAGCCGGTTGTTTTGAATCGGTCATAGGCGCTGTTTTCATAGACGGGGGATTTGACGCGGCCGGAGTAATAGTAAGAAGATTCCTTGAAGACCAGCGGCTCGAAGATTTGGAAAATGATTCTAAAAGTGGGCTTCAGGAAATAGCGCAGGCGCGTTTTTCGACGCTGCCGATTTATAGAATAATAAAAGAAGCCGGCCCCGCGCACGAAAAATTTTTTGAAGTGGAAGTGGATATAAAAGGCAATGTCTACGGACGCGGCGCCGGCCGCTCCAAAAAAGAGGCGCAGAAAAACGCCGCGGAAGACGCTCTCGGCAATTTGAAAAAAGAGAGTTCCGAATCGGAAACAAACAATAATCAGATATAAGCCAATACCGGAGGAAAAATGGATTATTTCTTGACTGAAGAACAGCAGATGATAGTGGATCTCGCCCGCCGGATCGCGCAGGAGAAAATTAAACCCGTGCGCGAGTATTACGACGAAAAAGAAGAGTTTCCCTGGCCTCTTGTCGAGGAATTCGCCAAGAGCGACCTTTGCGGCGTATACATACCGTCGGAATACGGCGGAATGGGCGGCGGCATACTTGATTTTGTTCTTTTGGTCGAGGAACTTTCCAAAGTCGACGGCGCCATATCTTTGTGTCTGGCCGCCACGGCGTTGGGGACGTTTCCGATTTTGCTGCACGGCAACGAGGAGCAAAAAAGAAAATATCTTCCCGACATCGCAAGCGGAAAAAAACTGGCCGCTTTCGGACTTACGGAGGCCTCGGCCGGCTCCGACGCCACCGCGCTTAAAACAACCGCCATTAAAGACGGAAACCACTATGTTCTCAACGGCACCAAATGTTTCATAACCAACGCCGGCGAAGCCGAGATATACACAGTGTTCGCCTCGACCAATCCGGCCAAGGGTGCGCGGGGCATTTCGTGTTTTGTCGTCGAAAAAGGCACTCCGGGATTTGATTTCGGCAAGAAAGAAAAAAAACTCGGCATAAGAGCGTCTTCCACGCGCGAGTTGATATTCAATAATTGCAGAATTCCCGTCGAAAATCTTGTAGGCAAAGAGGGTCACGGGCTTATGATAGCGCAGTCCACTTTCGACGCGTCGCGTCCGGGCGTGGCCGCGCAGGCGCTCGGCATAGCCGCCGGCGCAACGGACGAAGCCATAAATTACGCCCGCGTCAGGGTTCAGTTCGGCCAGCCGATATCGTCTTTTCAGGCGATACAGCACATGCTCGCCGAAATGGCCACCGAGGTCGAGGCCGCCAGAGCACTGCTCTATGCCACGGCCAAAATGATGGATGCACAGAGCGCGTCCGGCAAAAAAGAGCGCGTCACCAAGGAATCGGCGATGTCCAAATACTACGCTTCCGAGATAGCCATGCGCGTTACGACCAACGCCGTGCAGATTTTCGGCGGCTACGGTTACTCGCGCGAATACCCTGTTGAAAAGATGATGCGCGACGCCAAAATCACGCAGATATACGAAGGCACCACGCAGATACAGAAAAACGAGATAGCTCTGGCTATAATAAAAGAAGCCGCGGCGAAGAAATAAGTCACAAGGAAACAATGAGGACGGAGGTAATTAAAATGAAGAATACAGGCAGCGTATTGACTATTCCCAAAAAAATGACCAAAGGTGAAGAACTAATCGTTTTGACACGCAGGGAGTATGAAAATTCTGTTTGTCGCAGTAGGGAAATTTTAGGAGTACTGAAAATTATTGCGGAAGGTGAGCAGGCATATCGCGAGGGAAATACCATATCAGCGTCTTCTTTGGACGAGGCATTAAAAATCTATGCCAAACGTTGAAATTAAGAAAATCCATTTTGCGCCAAGATTTTTTAAATCATTCAAGAAGCTTCCACCTCATATACAAATACTTGCCAAAAAAAAGGACGCTCTGTTTCGCTTAAATCCTTTTGCATCTCAGCTTCAAGCGCATAAACTCAAAGGTTCATTATCCGGCGTATGGTCATATTCCGTAAATTATCAATACAGATTGCTTTTTCGTTTTATTAAGTCCGATGAGGTTTTATATTATGACATCGGGACACATGAGGTTTATTGATGAACATAATCGTTTGTATCAAACAGGTTCCCAACACCACTAACGTCCAGATAGATGAAAAAACCGGCACGCTCAAAAGAGAGGGCGTGGAATCGGTTATCAATCCTTTTGACGAATACGCCATTGAAGAAGGCGTGCGGCTAAAAGAGCGTTTCGGCGGAAAAGTCACCGTTATAACTATGGGTCCGCCGCAGGCCGAGAAAGCCCTGAGGGAAGCCGTGGGGCGCGGAGCCGACGCCGCGGTGCTTATAAGCGACCGGGCCTTCGCCGGAGCCGACACGTGGGCCACATCGCACACTCTTTCAAGAGCCGTGCGCACGATAGGCGAATATGACATAGTCATTTGCGGAAAACAGGCCACCGACGGAGATACCGCCCAGGTAGGCCCCGGCGTGGCCGAGATGCTCGACATTCCTCACGTCGCCTATGTGAAAAAAATAGAAAATGTGCAGGATAATCTTATGACGGTCGAGAGGATGATGGAAGACGGGTTCGATATCATCGAAGTCCCGCTGCCCGCCCTCATAACCGTGGTCAAAGAGATAAACACTCCGCGGCTGCCGTCGCTCAAAGGTATGATGGCTTCCAAGAAAGCCGTGATACCCCATTGGGGAGCCAAAGAACTCGGCGCCGACAAGAACGACATAGGCCTGAACGGCTCGCCCACACAGGTTATGAAGATTTTCACTCCGCCCCCCCGTCCGGGCGGGGAAACTCTCATCGGCGCTCCCGAAGAAATCTCCCGCTCCCTCGTCGAAAAACTCAAAAATCTCAAGGTGATTTGAAATGGCCAACGAAATCCGAGTACTCAAAGAAAAATGCACCGGCTGTACGCTTTGTTACAGGGAGTGTATGTTCGGAGCAATATCCATTATAGACGAAGATCGTCAGATTGCCGACGGCAGAAGAATAAAAAAACTTGCCTCGATAGATTTGGATAAATGCACGTTTTGCGGAGCGTGCGTCGCCGCGTGCAAAAAATTCGCGGCGATAGAACTTAAAAAAGACGAGGCCGCCGTTCATCTTGATATCGATCCGGCTCACTACCGCGGCGTATGGATTTACGCCGAACAGCGCCACGGCGAGATATCGCCGGTTGTTTATGAACTCTCCGCCGAGGCCCGCCGTCTGGCGGACAAGCTCGGTGTAAACCTTTCGGCCGTGCTGATGGGCGATAAAATCGAGCCCAAGGCCAAAGACCTGATCAACCACGGCGCCGACAAAGTATACGTTTTCGACGATCCGGTTCTTGCGGAATTTCAGGATGACCCGTATTCGGAACTGCTTTCCAAGCTTATAGCCGAAGAAAAACCCGAGATAGTGTTAATGGGCGCCACCAATATCGGCCGTTCCTTCGCGTCGCGCGTTGCCGCCAAGATTCGCACGGGGCTTACCGCCGACTGCACGGCTCTGGATATCGACACGGCCAACCGCAATCTGTTGCAGACGCGTCCGGCCTTCGGCGGAAACATAATGGCCACCATCCTTACGCCGCGCCATCGTCCGCAGATGGCGACGGTACGGCATAAGGTTTTCAAGCCCGGAGTTCCCGATCCCGCCAGAAAGGGCGAAGTCGTCAAGAAAAATGTCAATCATTCGGAGTTGGTTGTCCGCACGAAATTTCTGCGTTTCATCAAAGATACGTCGGCAAAGGTCAATCTGGCGGACGCCGACATAATCGTATCCGGCGGGCGCGGTCTCTGCAAGGCGGAAGGTTTTAAACTTGTGGAGGAACTCGCCGAAGCGCTCGGCGGAGCCGTGGGATCTTCGCGGGCGGCCGTCGACGCCGGCTGGATACCCTATTCCCATCAGGTCGGCCAGACGGGAAGAACCGTCAGCCCCAAGATATACGTGGCCTGCGGAATATCGGGTCAGATTCAGCATCTCGTCGGAATGAACTCCTCGGACTTGATTATCGCAATCAACAAAGACAATACCTGCCCTATGATGAAAATGGCGACCTTCGCCCTGGAAGGCGACCTCTACGAAATCATTCCCGCTCTTGTAAAAGCGCTCAAAGAAAGATGATGCGCGCGGCCTCCCGCAAAAAGTCGTCGGCGTCTCCGCCGGAACGTTCCGTCGCTTCCCCACGAAAGCATATAGTCATCGTCGGCGCGGGAGCTATGGGTACGCTGTTTGCGGCGTTGCTTTCAAAGTCCCGCCGCGCCGAGGTAACTCTTGTCGCAAAGAATAATTACGCGCCGCCGTCATCCGGCCGCGATGGCGTGACTGTATCGGGGAAAACCCGCCTTCAAATCCCCGCCGGAAAAATCAAAATAGTATCATCTTTCCCTTCTTCGCCCAAGGCAAAAACTTCGCCGGCCGATGTCGCCGTAATTCTGGTAAAATCTTCCGATACCCGTTCCGCCGCGACGGCTTTGCTGCCGTTTGTCGACGGTAAAACAGTCGTTGTAACTTTTCAGAACGGTCTGGGTAATGTGGAAGCCGTAAAGGAAATTCTCGATCCGGCTCGCCCCGCCGCCGTGCTATCGGGCGCCACGACCCACGGCGCAAGGATTAGATTCCCGCGTGTTGTCGAGCATACAGGCAATGGGGAGACACTTATCGCCTATGATTCGGCGCAGGAAAAAAAATACGCTTTGGTGGCTGCGCGGATTTTGGCGTCGTCGGGACTGGCCACGCGGCCGCGCAAGGATTCTGCCTCGATACTGTGGTCAAAACTCGTCGTCAACGCGGCCATAAATCCGGTCGGCGCGGTTTTTTCTCAGACCAACGGCGAAATCCTTAAAAATGACTTCGCGTTGAAAATCGCGTTGTCGGCCGCTTTTGAGGCCGCCTCGGTCGCGCGGGCTCTGGGCATAAAATTATTGTATCCCTCGGCGGAGAATAAAGTCAAATCGGTGCTTGCGGCGACCTCATCGAACAGAAACTCGATGTTGCAGGACGTATCCGCCGGACGACCCACCGAAATCGAAGCCATTAACGGCTCTGTGATCAGAGCGGCGCGGCGTGTCGGTGTTAAAACGCCGTACAACAGGGTGCTTTACAGCAGCGTAAAAATTTGTCTGTAAACCAAAACTTTTTTTGTCTTTAATAAACCCGTCTGTTTCCTGCCTTCCCCGTCGCAGATTGGCGGGAAAAACCCCATACAAGCGTCTATGAGGCGTGCGGTTTTCCTCTCGGCACCCTCACCTTAATCCTCTCCCGTAATAGGGAGAGGAAAATTATTGTCCGTGTTTGAGGGCAACAAGCAAAAAAAGATTTACTCTGAAACGTTTATGCCATCGATATAAAACTTAGCGTCGGGTTTCGTCGGATTTTGTATAATATCTCCGCAAAAATCCCCCGTACCCCCTTTTACAAAGGGGGAATAAAGCGCCTCTCTTTGAAAACTTGTTTCCGAATATTTAGGGGAAAGAAGGCAGGGGAGATTTATAAAACAAATAAATGATGAATAAAAATTTTCTTGCCGTTTCGGGCTCTCATAGCGAAATGGGCTTCCGGCAGGGCGCGGAGTTCGCCGCCGACATCAAGGGGACTTTCAAGCGCGTTCTCGGATTCGACGGCATAAAGCTCGTAAAACCTTTTTTTATGCCCAAGTCCGTTTTCGGGTGGTTTATGAAGCGTGAAATCGCCGCCAAATGGCTTGGCAATATCAGAGTTATGGCGCCGCACCAGTACGAGCGGCTTTTGGGCATAGCGGAGGGCGCCGATACTCCGATGGAGGAGCTTCTTTCGATTCAGGCGTTGGAGGTTATGGCCGACGACGTGTCTTTGGTCATAGAGGGCTGCTTCTCGGCCGCCCTGCATCCGTCGAGGACGGTTTCCGGCGAGCCGGCGGTTATAAAGAATTTCGATTTCATCCGTGATTTCGCCGACGATAATATCGCGCGCATATCGTCGCCTAAGACGGGTTTTGCCAGTTTTGAACTCACTTACAAGCAAATTACCGGTTCGCACGACGGAATGAACGAGAAGGGACTTGTAATAACTTATAATTACGGGCTTACCGCCGAAAAAACCGAGGCGCGTCTTCCGATAACCCTTTTGGTGCAGGAAATTCTTGAAAACTGCGCGACCGTCGAGCAGGCGCTTGCGCTCGTCGGGAATTTCCGTTTTCCGAACGCCGCCATATTGACTGTGGCGGACGTTTCCGGCGCGGCGGCTTCCGTGGAGATAACTCCCGAGCATATCGCGGTTAGACGTCCGGCAAACGGCGTGATAGTCAATACCAATTTTTTCTCGACCGACGAAATAAAGAAATTCGACATCCCCCGCTCGGCTATGTATTCGAAAAAAGCCCCCGCGGGAATTCGGGGAAGAAGGATTCACGAAACGAACGAGCTGCGGTATGATCGCGCCATGGAGTTAATTAATTCAAACAAAAAACTTTCCGAAGACGACCTTATAAAGATTCTATCGGATCATTCGGGCGCCGTCGGTTCGGAAGATACTATCTGCAGGCACGGCGATTTTTTCAGGACTCAGGTATCCGCGATTTTTTATCCCAGGCGCCGCCGCATACTTGTGTCATTCGGGTTTCCCTGTCTGTCGGAGTTCAGCGAATATATTTTTTGACTCCGCTAAATGAAAAAAATATCCGATATATTATCTTCGGGCAAGACGACGCTTTCTTTCGAGTTTTTTCCTCCCAAAACTCCTCCGGGAAGAATTAAACTTTACGAGAAGGCGTCGCGTTTGACGGAACTCTCGCCGGATTTTTTTTCGGTGACATACGGCGCCGTCGGGGGAACGCGCGAATTTACCGAAGAAGTGGCCGGAGAACTACAAAACAGGTTTGGCGTTCCGGTTATGCAGCATCTTGCCGCTGTCGGACATTCCGCCGCGGATATCAGAAATATGCTCGATAAAATGAAAGTCCGCGGCATACGAAACGTAATGGCTTTAAGGGGAGATGTTCCGGACGGCGTCAGCGTTTCGTCCGTCGAAAAATTCCCTTATGCCGCGGATTTGTGCCGGTTTATCGTTTCCGAATACGGTGATTATTTTTCCGTCGGAGTGGCCGGTTATCCCGAGGGGCATCCCGATACTCCGGATCCGGACGTCGGCGCCGAGCATCTTAAAATGAAAATTGCCGCGGGCGGCGAGTTTGTGGTCACCCAGCTTTTTTTCGACAATGACAAATTTTTCCGCTATATGCGTATGCTCGCGGCGCATGGTCTTAAGGCGCGTGTTATCCCCGGGGTGCTGCCGATAACCGACTACGGACGGCTTCTGTCTTTTTGTCAGAAATGCAAAGTGGATATTCCCGAAGAAGTTCATAAAAGATTCCGCCCGATAGCCACAGACGCGGCGGCGACTTTCAAAGAGGGCGTGGCGTTGGCGCGCGCGCAGTGCGATGATCTTTTGTCGCGCGGGGCGGGCGGGCTGCATATTTATACGCTCAATCAGTCCGAGGCGGCCGCCTCGACGGTGGAAGGTTTGATAAAATGAAACGCGTTAAATCCGCGAATCTCGCGGAGATGAAAATATCGTCTTATTTGTCGGCGTTGTCGGCGCGGATGCCTTCGCCCGGCGGAGGTTCCGCCGCGGCTTTGGCGGCGGCTTTGGGCGTGGCTTGCGCTCTGAAAGCGGCGGCTTTTACAAAGGTGGAATGTCTTCCGCCTTCGCGCCGCAAGGTCTTTAAGGCGGCCTCAAGGGTTCTTGTGACGGCTCGCGGAGTTTTCGAGCGCGCCGTATCGCGGGATGCCGTCGCGTATTTCAAAGTTTCCGCGGCGGCAAAGCGGCTATCCGCGGCTCCTTCGGGGAGCATTGAAGCGTCTCGGGCGGCGGGGCGGTTTGCCTCGGCTCTGGAGCGCGCCTCGGAGGTACCCTCCGAGGCGGCGCGCGAAGCGCGCCGAGCGGCGCGCGCCATCGCCGGAAGCCGTCGCGATTTCAACCCGCGTTTCGCTTCCGACATCGCCTGCGCCGAACTGCTTCTTGCGTCCGCGGCGCGCGCCTGCGCGCTCCTGGCGGCGGAAAATCTGGCCGCGGCCCGCCGTGCCCTGTCCGGAGCCAAAAAATGAAAGCCAAAATAATCGACGGCAGAGCCATCGCCTCAAAAATTGTCGCCGCCGCGCGGGAGAAAATCGCCCGGCCGGGCGCTGCCCCGGTGGTGCTTGTGTCGGTAGTTGTGGGCGACGATCCTTCGGTGGCGTCGTACGTAATAACACAAAAGAAAGTATGCGCCGGGGCGGGAATATTACACGAGACGGTCAAATTCGACTCAACAATAGCAAAGCGCGAGTTGCTCTCGGAAATCACGCGCCTTAACGCCGAATACAGAGTTACGGGCGTAATAATCAATCTGCCTCTGCCGGAAAGAATAAGTTCCTATGAGGTACAGAGCGCGGTGTCCGGGGAAAAAGACGCGGAAGGACTTAACCCCGCCAATCTTGGAAATCTTATGCATACCGGCGCGCCGCGTTTTGTCCATCCGTGCGCGGCATCGGCCGTTATGGAATGCATAAAACATTCCGCGACAACGCTCAAAGGCAAGGAAGTCGTAATAGTGGGACACGGCGACGTCGTCGGCAAACCGCTCGCGGCAATGCTTTTGTCGTCTAAAATATCCGCGCCGACCGTCACCGTTTGCAATATTACTACGCGCGATTTGGCCTCGCACACCCGCCGCGCCGATGTGCTTGTTGTGGCTGCCGGAAAAGCCGGACTCGTAACAAGAGATATGGTCAAGGACGGCGCCGTAGTCATCGACGTCGGAATAAATACCGTGGAACTCATAGACGACCGCGGACAAAAAATAATAGACCCCAAAACCGGATTAACGGCGGTTCGCATCGTCGGAGACGTGGCTTTTGATGAAGTCGCGGAAGCGGCTTCGGCCATAACGCCGGTTCCGGGCGGAGTGGGACCGGTCACGTCGGCAATGCTGGTAAGAAACATGGTTTCTCTGGCATCCGTCCGCCGGCCCAAACAACAATGAAAATAATATCAAAGGCGTTCGATTTCAAAACTCCCGGTAATTGCGACATTGTCGACCTTACAGAGCGAGCCCGCAAAGCGCTGTCCGACACCGCTCTTAAAAACGGGCAACTTACGGTATTCGCTCCCGGCGCCACTTGCGCCGTCACGACGACAGAGTACGAGCCGGGACTGCTGGAAGACACCAAAGAAATATTTAAACGTATCGTCGCCGAGCGACCCTGGCGGCACGATGCCGATTCGCCCACGGGCAACGCTCCGTCACACTTGCGCGCTTCGCTTGTGGGGCCTTCGCTTACCATTCCGTTCATCGACGGTAATTTGACGCTCGGGACGTGGCAGAGCGTGGTTTTCATCGATTTCGACAACCGCCCCCGTTCCCGCAAAGTTATATTTCAGTTTATCGGAGAGTGACAACCAATGGCAATGAAACCCGTACTTCAGGTCGCGCTTGATTTTATCGACCTAAAAAGAGCTCTTACGCTGGCAGGCGAAGCCGTGAAAGGCGGAGTCGACTGGATAGAAGCCGGCACGCCCCTGATAAAAGCCGAAGGCCTCGAAGCCGTGCGCGCCCTCAAAAAACAGTTTCCCGGAAAAATAATCGTGGCCGATATGAAAACTATGGACGTTGGCCGCGCGGAAGTCGAAATCGCCGCAAAGGCCGGGGCGTCCGTCGTGGGCATACTCGGCGCCGCTTCCGACGAAACCATAAAAGAAGCCGTCGCCGCCGCCCGAAATTACGGCGCCAAAGTCATAGTCGATCTCATAGAAGTAAAAAATCCCGTAGCCCGCGCCAGAGACGCGGAACGTCTCGGAGCCGACTACGTGGGAGTGCATATTCCCGTCGACGATCAGATGAAAGGCAAAACCTGTCTCGACGTCGTTTCAAAAGTCGCCTCAGCGGTTTCCATACCGGTTTCGGCCGCGGGAGGAATCCATTCCGGCAATGCCGCCGCAGTCGTAAAAGCGGGCGCGTCCATAATAGTGGCGGGCGGCTCAATCACCAAATCTCCCGACGCCCGCGCCGCCGTATCGCGCATAAAAAAAGCCATGAACACCGGCGCGGCGATATTCTCCGAGAGATTCAGAAGGGTGGACGAAAAAAACATACTGGCCGCCCTCGGCAAGGTCTCCGCCGCCAATTTGTCCGACGCGCTTCACCGCGCCGCGCCCTTAAAAAACATTTTTCCCGTTTTTGCGTCCGGAAAAATCGCGGGCCGCGCCGTAACCGTCAGAACCGCGCCGGGCGACTGGGCCAAGCCCGTGCAAGCCATAGATATCGCTTCGCCCGGAGACATAATAGTCGTCGACGCGGGCGGAACGAGTCCCGCGGTTTGGGGAGAACTCGCCACCACCAGCGCCGTCCTGAAAAAACTCGCGGGCGTCGTCATTTACGGCGGCATACGCGATGTTTCGGACATAAAAAAAATAAAGTTTCCGTCTTACGCTTCCGTCATCACCCCTCAGGCCGGCGAACCCAGGGGCTTCGGAGAAATAGGCGTTACGATTGACATAGGCGGAGTGAAAATATCCTCCGGCGACTGGATTCTGGCCGACGAAGACGGCGTTATGGTCGTCCCTTCGGCCACGGTCGTGGAATCGGCCAACAGGGCGATGGACGTGCTCGAAAAAGAGGAGCGTCTGAGAACTGAAATAAAAGCCGGCAAGACGCTCTCTGAACTGGCCGAACTTCTGAAATGGGAGAAGAAATAAGTGAAAACCGCAACTACTATCGGCAGTATGCCGCACGTATCTCCCGACGAGGCGCTCGATATTATAATGCGCCGCACGCCGGATTTGGTCGCCTGGCCGCAGCTTCCCCGCCGGTCGTATCTTGAAAATATGACGGCCCAATACTCGGAAAACTTTCCCGGCATCACCAGAGACGACGCCAAAAAAAGGGTTTATGTATCGTCGGAAGCAGCCCTTGCCGGCCTTGAAAAATTTTACGAAAAATATCTGGCCGACGACATAGATTATTTTTCCGTTTCGTCCGATGTTGCGGCGGGACTTCACGCGCTGTTGAAGCGCTCCGCGGCCTCGCCGTCTATTGCGGTAAAATGCCAGACGGCCGGGCCGGTGACATTCGCCATGATGCTCAAAGACGAAAACGATAAACCGGTTTTTTTCGACGAAAATCTCAGAGACGCCGCCATAAAAAACGTGGCTATGAAATCCGTCTGGCAGTTGAAGGCCTTCGCCGGAGCGTGCCGCACGGTGTTTCTCGACGAGCCGTATCTTTCCGCCTATGGCAGCGCGTTCACGGCGCTTTCGCGCGAAGACGTCGTCGATACTCTTAAAGCCGCCTTCGGCGAAGTCCGACGGCTCGCGCCCGCGGCGCTCGGACTTTCGGCTTCAAGCGGGACGGACGGGAAAGACGTCTCCATCGGAGTTCATTGTTGCGGCAACACCGACTGGTCGCTTTTGGTCGACGGCGGAGCCGACATAATATCTTTCGATTCGCACGGATTCGCCGAATCCCTCGCCCTCGCGGCGGATTCCGTCAAAAAATTTCTTGAGGCCGGAGGTCGAATCGTCTGGGGCGCGGTTCCAACCTCGGCCGATGTCCTTGCCGCCGAAACGCCGGCGTCTCTTAAAAAGCGTCTTGACGACGCCGTCGCCGTTGTCGCCGCCAAGGGCGTCGATGAAAAACTTCTGCGCGGCCGTATGCTGATATCTCCGGCCTGCGGATTGGGCTCTCTCGACGAAAAAACTGCGGCCCTTGCGCTCGAATACACGCAAATTCTGGCGGAATCGCTTTAGAGTGGTGTCGTTGCGCGTCCGCCGCACCCTTGTCATTGCGAGCCACCCAAAGGGTGGCGTGGCAATCTCTGCTTTCGGGAGATTGCTTCGTCGTCAAGGCGGGGCGGGCTGTCGTTCATCAAGTAGGGGCGTATAATTATACGCCCCTACAACTCCTCGCAATGATGAAATGAAAAAAACCATGACCAAAACCAAACGCATAGCCATTATAACTCCCGGAGGCGACGCCCCCGGAATGAACGCCGCCATACGCGCCGTGGTGCGCGCGTCGCTCGACGAAAAAATCGAGGTTCTCGGCGTTCGCCGCGGCTACGCGGGACTTCTTGAAAACGATATAATCCCGATGTACGCCCGCTCCGTAAGCGGCATAATCCATCGCGGCGGCACTATTCTGAAAAGCAGCCGGTGTTCCGAAATCAAAAAGGACTCCGCCATCCGCGCCGCCGCCGCAATACTCAAAGCCCGCTCCGTAGGCGCGCTTATCGTCGTCGGCGGCGACGGCTCCATAAGAGCGGCTCAGCGCATTGCCGCCGCCTCGCGCGGCGCCGTCGGCGCGGTATGCCTTCCGGCGTCCATCGACAACGATATTTTCGGTACGGATGAAACCATCGGCTACGACACGGCGCTCAACACGGCCGTCGATGCGGTCGATAAAATCCGCGACACCGCAGTTTCATTCGACAGGGTGTTTATCGTCGAAGTAATGGGCCGCGAACACGGTTATCTGGCTCTGGATACGGCGCTTGCCGCCGGCGCGGAGTTCGTTGTGGTGCCGGAAATAAAAACGCCCGTAAAACGCATTGCCGCCGAAGTCAAGACGGAAAAGTCCCGCGGGAAAACTTCGGTGATAGTAGTATTCGCCGAGGGCGCCGGCAACGTGCGCGACTTCGCCTCGGAACTTTCCCGACTGTCGGGCTATGAAGTCCGCGTTTCGTCCCTGGGATACATTCAGCGCGGCGGAACTCCATCGGGGCGCACAAGAATTCTTGCCGCGAAATTCGGCGAGCGCGCCGTGCGGCTTGTCGCGTCTGGCCGTCTCAACCGTCTCATCGCGCTCAAAGACGGAAAAATTTGCGACCTGCCGCTTTCAAAAAATGTCGGCCGCGAAAAAACCGTCGACCGCCGACTTTACAAACTCGTCGGCAGTTTGGGCAGGTGAGATAATGCGTGAATCGTGAAGCGGGAAGGGTGAAGAGTAGTTTTCTTTTAACCCTTAACGCTTCACGATTTACGCCTCACGTCTTTTCTTTTCGTAACAACTTCGTAACAATTCCATGCTATAATCTTTCACGTCCGGCGGGGATTATTTTTTATTGCGATTAGGGGGGATGATGCACAAGAAAATAGTTCCGTCGGAGGTCTTGGTTTCAAAGATACTTGTGATACGCGGTCACAAAGTGATGCTCGACCGCGAGCTTGCGGAGTTGTACGGTGTCGATGTCAGGCACCTGAAAAGACAGGTGC